>CACXTX010000025.1 GCA_902770635.1 uncultured Prevotellaceae bacterium
CTCTGTCACAGAACGCTCATATCCGGTAGTCTATTGAAGCATAAAAAATTGACGGAAAGTTCAATTACCCAAGACAACACAAAAGTCTTGTTCAGACCCATGCCCCCTGACTTAGGGGGTGCATTGCCTCGCTTCTTGTACTACTACTTCTTCTGTTTTATGTAAGACTTTCAAAGAACTCTTTCTTCATGCCTGCGCCCTGTTTTCTGAGCGAAAGCGGATGCAAAGGTACGACTATTTTTCGAACCTACAAAACTTTTCCAAAGAAATTTTGCAGAAAAATGAAAAGTTTTCGCATTTCATTACAATGCGAAAACCTTACACCTTATTTATATATAATATATGGAGGATGGAAATCACTCGAAGACTTCCTCGATGGGTGTTCCTTCATCGACTTCCGCCATCCCTGATTCATCCATTTCGCAAGGATTAAAGCCAACAGGTATATCGAAGACATCTGCCTGACTATATCCAAGCCGTTTGTCACCATAGACACGCTGCATATAAAGTGCAAAGACTGGAAGTGCCATGGTAGCACCTTGTCCCATTGCCATAGAGTCGAAGTGGATGTCACGATCATCGCCACCTACCCAGACACCACTAACCAGCTTGGGGGTAAGTCCCATAAACCATGCATCACTATTATTATTAGTCGTACCCGTTTTACCACCAAGCTCCCCAGTGAATCCGTAACGGAAACGCAAGCGTCCACCAGTACCTCCGTCGACAACAGCTCTCAGCATATACAGCATCTTATGGGCACTTTCTGCGCTGATTACCTCGTTCATACGAGGCTGGAACTGGGCAATAACATTTCCCTCATTATCCTCTATCTTGGTCACAAACATATGAGCAGCACGAATGCCATGATTGACAAAGGCCGTATAGGCACTGACCATCTCACCAACGGTAATTTCACAAGGTCCAAGACAAAGTGCCATAGAGGGATGGATCTCCGGATTGCGTATACCATATTCATGAAGCAGCGTAACAAAAGCCTGCGGATTGAGCTTGCTCATCAAATAAGCCGAAATCCAGTTGTTTGACTGCTGTAATCCCCACTTGAGGGTAACCATGTCTCCATATCGCGCCTTGCTGGAATTGCGTGGCGTCCAAGGCTGTCCTGCGACCATATAGGTTTGCTGGACGTTGGGTGCCAAGTCGCAAGGTGAGAAGCCATTCTCCATGGCCAAAGAATAGAGGAAGGGCTTAATGGTTGAACCCACCTGACGACGACCATCCATCGCCATATCGTAAGCAAAATGCGTAAAATCAAGACCGCCAACATAGGCTTTCACGTGACCATTCTGCGGACACATGCTCATAAAGCCTGCACGTAAGAAGGTCTTATAATATCGAATAGAATCCAGCGGTGTCATGACAGTATCCTTGTCGCCACGATAGGAGAACACTGACATTTCGGTCTTGGTATTGAAGGCGCGCATGATTTCATTTTCAGAAGCACCGGCAGCCTTCATTGCACGATAGCGGTCACACTGACGCACGGAGCGCATCATGATTTTATCGACCTGCTCCACAGAAAGACTACCTGAGAACGGACCTGTCTTGCGCCCACGCTTCTCCTTGGTAAAGGCTGGCTGCAAATACTTTGCGACATGTTCGTAAACTGCCTTTTCGGCATACTCCTGCATTCTGGAATCAATCGTCGTATATACTTTCAACCCGTCTGTGTAGACGTTATAAGGCTCTCCGTCACGCTTCAGATTCTTATTACACCAACCATAAAGAGGATCATTCTCCCAGTTCAAGGAGTCTATATGGTATTTCACCATATTCCATGACGGATAGTCTGAACGGATAGGCTGCTTAGCCATCATATAACGGCGCAAGAAGTCGCGGAAATAGGTAGCAATACCATCTTTATGGTCAGCCACGTGGAATTTCAAGCCCAGCGGCTGGGCAGCATATTTCTCATATTCTTCCTCTGACAAATAGCCCGCCTTCGTCATCTGATGAAGGACCACATTGCGACGCTCCAGGCTACGCTCAGGATGGCGGACAGGATTAAAATAAGAAGGATTCTTGCACAGGCCTATTAGGACGGCAGCCTCCGTCACCTTCAAATCCTTAGGATCCTTACTGAAATAGGTATTTGAAGCCGTCTTGATACCTACCGCATTGTGAAGGAAATCGAAGTAGTTCAGGTACATGGCGATAATCTCGTCCTTGGTGTAATTACGCTCCAACTTAACGGCTATCACCCACTCTATCGGTTTCTGCAACAAACGCTCTAGTA
The DNA here is from genome assembly GCA_902770635.1 of uncultured Prevotellaceae bacterium. GTDB lineage: Bacteria > Bacteroidota > Bacteroidia > Bacteroidales > Bacteroidaceae > Prevotella. The sequence continues at coordinate 2,258 of CACXTX010000025.1, forward strand.
CACTATGGGCTGTCTCAGAATAAAGCTGCTTGGCTAACTGCTGGGTAATCGTAGAACCACCGCCAGCACTTTTCTGTCCGAAGATACCACGTTTAATGATAGCACGCCCCAAGGCGATAAAATCGATGCCAGAATGGTCGTAAAAGCGAACATCCTCTGTAGCTACCAACGCTTTCACCAGAGACGGTGACAGCTGCGTATAGTCAACCATGATGCGGTTTTCACGATTATAGTTCCATGTACCCATAATCTTACCATCAGCAGAATAAACCTGAGTGGCAAAACGGTTAATGGGGTTCTGCAGTTCCTCAATAGGCGGCATATACCCTATCCAGCCATTGTAAATAGCCGTAAAGCCCAGGGCACTAGCTATAACACCCAGAGCCAACAGAATCCACAAACTACATACAATTATCTTTTTCATCACATCTCTTTCTTTCTAAAGTTGAGTGCAAAATTACAAAATTCTTTCCAATAAAAGCATTTAAATCAGAAATTATGTGTAAATTTTCCTTTGGAGAACTTACTTCGTCTCGAAAATGAAAAGAAAAACGTTTTTTCCTTTTGTATTTTACTCAACTTTTCGTAAATTTGCACACAGAAACTAAATTCGAAATGGAAAAGCATGATTTTGTGACGATTGCTAATCTCACACGAGAGAAGATTCTCTACATGATTGAAATGGCTCAGGAGTTTGAAAAACATCCTAACCGTGAATTATTAAAAGGTAAAGTGGTTGCCACTTTATTCTTTGAGCCATCCACCCGTACACGACTGAGTTTTGAGACTGCTGCCAACAGACTTGGTGCACGAGTTATCGGATTTGCCGATCCCAAGATAACAAGTGGCACGAAGGGCGAAACACTCAAAGACACCATCTCCATGGTTGCCAATTATGCCGATGTCATTGTGATGCGCCATTATATAGAAGGTGCAGCCCAATATGCTTCCGAAGTGACGAGCGTTCCCATTGTCAATGCAGGAGACGGAGCACACCAACACCCCTCGCAGTGTATGCTTGACCTTTATTCTATCTATAAGACACAAGGGACACTGGAGAACCTGAACATCTACTTGGTAGGCGATTTGAAATACGGGCGTACCGTACACTCGCTGATTATGGCCATGCGCCACTTCAATCCCACCTTCCATTTTGTGGCCCCCAAGGAACTGGCCATGCCCAACGAGTATAAGATTTACTGCAAAGAACACGGCATTAAGTTCCAGGAGCATACTGCTTTCAACGAGAAGGTGATTGCCGATGCCGACATCTTGTATATGACCCGTGTACAGAAAGAGCGTTTCAGCGACCTGATGGAGTACGAACGCGTCAAGAACGTATACATTCTTAACAACGACATGCTGAGACTGGCTAAGCCCAACATGAAGATTCTGCATCCGCTGCCCCGTGTCAACGAAATAGCTTATGATGTAGATGAGAACCCCCATGCCTATTATATCCAGCAGGCCGGCAACGGACTGTTTGCCCGCGAAGCCATCTTCTGTGATGTGCTGGGCATCAGCCTCGACGAAGTCAAGAACGATAAAACCATTATACGATGAACAAGAAAGAACGTTTGGTTGCCGCCATTGAGCACGGCACCGTTATCGACCACATACCAGCAGACAAGACCTATCAGGTAGCCAGTCTTTTGGGACTCTTTGACTTAAAGACCCCTGTCACCATAGGTATTAACTACCCATCGCAAAAAGTAGGCAACAAGGGTATTATCAAGGTTTCCGACAAGTTTTTCAGCGACGACGAGATCTCCCGCCTGTCTGTGGTAGCCCCTAAGGTCATCCTCAGCATCATCCGTGACTACGAGGTGGTTGAGAAGAAAACGGTAGACACCCCAGACGAGATTATCGGCATTGTCAAATGCAACAATCCCAAGTGTATTACCAACAATGAGCCTATGGCCACCCATTTTCATGTGACTGACGGCATTCTGACCTGCCACTATTGCGAGAAAGAGCAAGACATCAATAAGGTAGAACTTGTCTAATTCAACATATTTTATACAATAATGTGCTAGCAAACGGATTTTTTTTCGTAATTTTGCGCCCATCATAAAAGCATTTACTTCACAAATATCTAAAATAGTAACAATGGAAAGAGACAACGAGATTTTCGAGTTGATTGAGCAAGAGCACCAGCGCCAGTTGAAAGGCATTGAGCTGATTGCCAGTGAGAACTTTGTAAGCGACCAAGTCATGGAGGCTATGGGCTCGTATTTAACGAACAAGTATGCCGAGGGTTATCCTGGTCACCGCTACTATGGTGGCTGTCAGGTAGTCGACAAGGTTGAGCAGTTAGCTATTGACCGCGTCTGCAAGCTGTTTGGTGCTGAGTATGCCAACGTGCAGCCCCACTCTGGTGCACAGGCCAACGCAGCCGTACTGCTGGCTGTGCTAAAACCCGGCGACACCTTTATGGGTATGAACCTTGACCACGGTGGTCACTTGTCACACGGCTCACTGGTAAACACCTCGGGAATCTTGTATAAGCCCGTAGGCTACAACCTGAACAAGGAGACCGGTCGCGTGGACTATGACGAGATGGAACGTCTGGCCTTAGAGCACAAGCCCAAGCTGATTATCGGCGGTGGCTCTGCCTACAGCCGTGAGTGGGACTACAAGCGTATGCGTGAGATTGCCGACAAGGTTGGCGCCCTGCTCATGATTGACATGGCTCACCCTGCAGGTCTGATTGCTGCCGGCTTGCTGGACAATCCCGTTAAATATGCACATATCGTAACCTCTACCACCCACAAGACCCTTCGTGGTCCCCGTGGCGGTATTATCCTGATGGGTAAGGACTTCGAGAACCCCTGGGGATTGAAGACTCCAAAGGGAGTAACCAAGATGATGTCACAGTTGCTTAACTCGGCTGTATTCCCTGGTCAGCAGGGTGGTCCTCTGGAGCACGTCATTGCTGCCAAGGCCGTCGCTTTCGGCGAGGCGCTGAAACCAGAATTCAAGGAGTGGGCTAAGCAAGTACAGAAGAACGCCAAGGTATTGGCTGAGGAGCTTATCAAGCGCGGCTTCACCATCGTCAGCGGTGGTACGGACAACCACTCCATGCTGGTCGATCTGCGTTCCAAGTATCCTGAGCTGACTGGTAAAGTGGCTGAAAACGCACTTGTTGCTGCTGACATCACCGTCAACAAGAATATGGTACCTTTCGATACACGTTCTGCCTTCCAGACTTCTGGTATCCGTCTGGGCACACCTGCCATTACGACACGTGGTGCCAAGGAGGACCTCATGGTCGAGATTGCAGCTCTGATTGAAGAGGTGCTTAACGACCCGGAGAACGAGCAGGTCATCAGCAGTGTGCGCCAGCGTGTCAACGAGCGCATGAAGCAGTACCCGCTGTTCGCCTATTAAACAAAAAGAATGACTACTACTGACCTAAAAACAATTCTATTTTCGACACTTGCCTTGCTGATGCTCTCGGTTCCCACAGAACTGAGAGCGCAGCAATTGCAGGCATCACTATCACATTACTCGACAGAAGACGGAATGCCCAGCAATACGGTTGCTGCATTGCGTACTGATGACTACGGTTTCCTGTGGCTGGCCACATGGAATGGTATCTCCCGTTTTGACGGATACCATTTCTATAACTACAGAACAGGTGTAGCCAGTGGTATCCAAGGTCTTCACAACCGTGTGGACAACATGCTCATAGACCTCTCGCAAAACGTTTGGCTGAAGATGTACGACGGACGTGTCTTCGTCATCAATCGTAAGACTGATTGCATTGAAGACCCTTTGGAAGGTATCAGCGGGCATGAGGATTTCCATGTTGACTATTTCTTCAACCCCTACTTAACTTCAACAGGCGATGTCTTGATTTCCTATGGCGACATTGGCCTTTATAAACTACGCTTAGACCGCAACGGATTCAAACAAGACCTGATTATGACAGGCCAGTTAACAGTAAACAGCGTGGTGGAAGGCTATCGCAATGATATCTGGGCTGCTACAGACAAAGGAGTTCATCGCATCAACATGGCAAACATGTCGTTGGAGCGCAGGGGCTATTTTCTGAATGAGCATATTACCCGTCTGACTACAAACGGGTATAATATCTTCGCCGGTACCAAGTCAGGCAAAATACTCCAGTTCTCCTTCGGCAGCGACTCTACACTGGTGAAGGATATTGGCAGGGAGATTACCAGTCTTTATGTTGATAGTCACGGGCTACTGTGGTTCTCTGACCTGGGAGACGGTGCCTATCGTCTGAATCCAAAGACTGGCGATATCAAATTCTTCAACCAACGTGTGCTAAGCCCTGAGTTTACCAGCCGTGGTGCCGAGTTCGGCGAAGCTCTTGGTGTGTTGTGGATTCGCATGAATCACGGAGGCTATGGTTATTACAATCGTTCCACTGATGAAGTGGAATACTTTCACAACGACCCCAGCAACCCCTGGAACCTCTCCAACACGGTAAACGCCCGATTGGAAATGAACGACGGCGTGGTATGGGAATCCACCAATCGCCGAGGCTTGGAGAAACTGGAGGTGATGAAGAAAACCATTGCGCGTACCTTATTAGTAATTAACCCAACTTCGAGTCTTGACAATGAGATTCGTGCCATGTTGCACGACAAGATGCGCAATCGCACCTTGCTAGCAAACAAACATGGACAGGTTTTCATCTTCGACAGCAAGATGAACCACCTGAGTACCATCACCCACGATTCCAACGGTCACTCCATCGGACGTCCCTATGGCATATCACAGGACTCGAAGGGCAACTATTGGGTAAGCGACAAGGACAACGGACTCTATAAGATTACACCCAACAGCAACGGATACACTGTCGAAAACATTCGCCATGACGACAAAGACCCCTACTCGCTCAGCGACAATGCCGCATACCAGTGCGTAGAGGATCGTCAAGGTAACATCTGGGTAGCCACCTATGGAGGAGGTGTTAATGTGCTGCAAAAAGACAAGCATGGACGTTATAAAGCCCTGCACTACAAGAATGTCATGAAGCACTATCCAAGCAATAGTTTCCTCAAAGTGCGCACCATTGCAATGGACCAGGAAGGGAAAATCTGGGCAGGCACGACCGATGGCATTCTCATCATGCAGATTCGCAACAACAATATCATCATCCAACCTCTTGAAATGCCCGACTACATGGAGAAATGCCTGATGAGTAACGATATCATATGTCTGGCTCGTGACAGTCATGGAACCATGTGGGTAGGCACCAACAGCGGAGGATTGAGCCGTACGGTCAAGAAAGACGACAAGGGACGGTGGGAGTTTGAAAGCTATGGTATCGAACAAGGTCTTCCCTCTGAGGAAATATACAGTATTACCTTTGACAACAAAGGCAATGTATGGTTCTCCACGGAGCACATCCTCTGCTCTTTCGACCCCCAAAAGAAGATTCTCACCACTTTCTCCAGCCTTGACGGTGTAGATGACACCATGTGTTCTGAAGGAGCAGCCATCACGCTGTCCAACGGCAATGTAATCTTTGGAACACTCGAAGGCTATTATTTCGTCGACCGTTCAAAGCTGATTACCAAGAAAGGCTCGCTGCTGAAACTCCGTATCACCGATTTCTTCCTGAACGGTATCATTCAAACGCCTCGCCAGAAAGGCCAGAACTACGACTACTATGTGCCTGAGAGCAAAAGCGTGAAGCTGCCTGATGCCAACAGCACTTTCTCCTTCCGCTTTGCCGCCCTTAACTATCAGTTCCAGCATCGTATTCACTACCAATATATGTTGGAAGGCTATGACGATGATTGGCAGAATGCTGGCAAAGACCGAACAGCCACCTACAGCAATGTGCCCGGTGGTACCTATCAGTTCAAGGTAAAAGCTTTCTTGCTGGAGTCACCAGAGAATTACGACATCCGAACTATCGAGGTGGTCGTACCCTACTCCTGGACACGCTTCATCGTCATTTTCCTCGTTCTCCTGGTCATCTGCGCCGCCCTGTATTACTGGTGGCACCGTCGCCATAACAAGACACCTGATGAAAAAGACGAATCATCAGAGCTGGCTGAGTCGGGCGATGTACTTTCCGAGAATATCGAACTCGATGTTGACGACACTCCCTACGCGGATGTCACAGAAGTTGGTATGTTCGAAAGTATAGGGAATGATAGCCACCTGAAATGAGTTGGCAGTAGGATTGCAAACGGTCAGCGATACTCCGTTCACCGTTACCGAACCCTTATCAACCGTGAAATAGCCATTGCGTGCCATTTCGCGGTTTTCTTGATATTCAAAGGTAAAGTAGGTTGAGCCGTTGGCATCCTCCATTGCTATGCATGTAGCAGTCTCGTCCACGTGTCCCTGTACGATGTGTCCGTCCAGTCGTCCGTTCATCAACATGGAGCGCTCCACATTCACCTTGTCGCCTACTTTCAGCAGTCCCAGGTTGGTACGCTCCAGCGTTTCCTTCATGGCTGTCACGGTATATGTTCCGTCCTCTATCTTGACAACGGTAAGACATACACCATTATGTGCCACACTTTGGTCAATGCCTAACTCGTCGACAAAAGAGCAACGCAACGTGAAATCAATATTATCTCTGTCTTTTTCGATTGCTACAACGGTAGCAAATTCCTCAATGATACCGGAAAACATCTTGGTAATTTACAATTAGACTATTTACAATTTACTATTTTAAAAAGAAAGGGGCCGCCCAGTGATGTGATGAAAACTCCTGTGTTACAAGATTAGAGTGCTCTCTGCCGTTGTAATCCACCGGCCTTTCGGCTTACCTGCAACCTTTTCTTCCTTAACGGTCGAAGTATTACACGCATTGTGGCCCGCCATTGGCAAGAGAAGTCAGCTCGGTTTTCGATTTAATTTGATGAGTATCCCGATCGAACCGGCACGGCCCCATGTTTCTTTCTGAGTGCAAAGATACTAAAAAATAGATAGACAAACAAATAATTCAAAAACATTAACTCGATAATTATCAATGTTAAAATATCTATAAACGATGGTATCTTGTCGAGGATTTGACGAATTATTTCTACTAACGAGGTAAGATACGTCTAACTTATTTTTTTGTTTCGTCGACAATTTATACCTTTGCATCGTGAAAATATAGTTTTTTAAAGATATGAAAAAAGAATTAATGATTTTGGCAACGATGATGAGCCTCTCCGTTTCTGGCCAACAGAAGTGGACTTTACAGGAATGTATCGACTACGCCATGCAGAACAGCATCACGCTGAAACAAGCTAAACTGGACAAAGAGACAGCTGCAGAAACCCGCAAACAGTCGCAGGCAGCCCTTTTTCCTTCGCTGACGGGAACATCCAACCAGAATTTCGGCTATCGTCCCTGGCAAGCATCGGGTATGTCAACTGTGACGAATGGTACCGTAAATAATCAGGTAAAGAAAACCTATTATAATGGTACGTATGGCATTAATGCCTCATGGACCGTCTGGAACGGTAATCAGAACCACAACCAGGTTAAGCAGAACAAATTGAGTGAGGAACAAAAAGAACTGCAAGTTCAAGAGGCCGTCAACACCATTCAAGAGAAGATTGCCCAACTCTATGTACAGATTCTCTATTTGAACGAAGCTGTCAATGTGAATCGTCAGAGCCTGGAGACTAGCAAGAAAAACGAAGAACGCGGACAGGAAATGGTCGAGGTAGGCAAGATGTCGAAAGCCGACCTCGCACAGCTCTCTGCCCAACGTGCTACAGACGAGTACAACTTGGTGGAAACTGAGGCCCAACTGGCTGACTACAAGTTGCAATTGAAGCAGTTGCTCGAAATTACCGGCGACCAACCTTTCGACATTGCCATGCCGACAGCCAGCGACGAGCAGGCTCTTGGCGAGATTCCTTCCGTTGTAAATGTCTACGAACAGGCTTTGCTGCTTCGTCCTGAAATCAAGAACAGCGAAGTAGCTGTACAATCCAGTGATGTACAACTGAAGATAGCACGTGCAGGTCATTTACCCACCATCAGCATGACGGGTGGTGTAGGTACCAGTACATCCTCTAACAACTCCAATGGATGGGGTGAGCAGCTGAAGACCAACTTCGATGCCACTGCCGGTATCGGCATCAGCATCCCCATCTTTGACCAGCGCAAGACAAAGACAGCAGTTAACAAGGCAAAAATACAGCACGAAAAAGCATTGCTCGAGCAGCAAGACAAGCAGAAGAAACTCTACTCAGCTATCGAGGGATTTTGGCTTGACGCACAAAGTGCTCAGCAGCGATTCCGTGCTGCTACTGCCACTGTCGAGAGTGAACAGCTGTCCTATGACTTGCTGTCCGAACAGTTCAACTTGGGGTTGAAGAATGTCATCCAACTGATGACTGGTAAGACCAACCTGCTGGATGCCCAACAAAAAAAGCTGCAATCTAAATATATGACTATTCTCAATCAGCAGCTATTGAAATTTTATCAAGGTGAATCAATGAATATATAAGCATATGAAGAACAAGAAAGTATGGCTTTCCATTTGCGCAGCAGCAGTGGTAGTCCTCGTCATCTGGTTCCTGGCAGGTGGCAAGAAAGAAAAAAAAGTAGAGTTTGAAACCACAAAGGTAGAGCGTCAGGACATCCACACCAGCATTACAGCCACAGGCACCATCGAACCCGTCACCAGCGTCACCGTAGGTACGCAGGTCAGCGGCATTGTTGCCAAGTTATATGTTGACTACAACTCTATTGTCAAGAAAGGTCAGGTAATTGCCGAGCTCGACAAGACCAACCTCATCAGTGAACTGAACCGTTCACGTGCCGACCTTTCTTCTGCTCAGAGTACCCTGAACTATGAGACAGCAAACTATAAGCGCTATAAGACCTTGTATGATAAGGGACTGGTAAGTGCTGACGAGTTCGAGACTGCTCGTCTATCTTTCGAAAAGGCCCGCCAGACGGTAGCCTCTTCTCACGAGAGTGTACGCAAGGCAGAAACCAACCTGGGCTATGCAACCATTACCAGTCCTATCGACGGTGTAGTACTGTCAAAATCTGTTGAAGAAGGCCAGACCGTTGCCGCCTCCTTCAACACACCAGAGCTTTTCACCATTGCACAGGACTTGACCGATATGCGCGTAATTGCTGATATTGACGAGGCCGACATTGGTGGTGTACAGGAAGGTCAGCGTGTGTCGTTCACAGTTGATGCTTTTCCCGACGACCATTTCGAAGGAAAGGTCACACAGGTTCGCCAGCAGGCTACTACTTCCAGCAATGTGGTTACCTACGAGGTGGTTATCTCTGCCCCTAACAACGACTTGAAGCTGAAGCCCGGTCTGACTGCCAATGTCACCATCTACACAATGGAAAAGAACAATGTCCTCGCCATTCCCTCCAAGGCGCTCCGTTTCACCCCCAACGAGGCTTTGCTTTCCGACGGACAGACCATTGAAGACGTAGAGGCACCTGCAAAGGTATGGACGCTGAAAGACAATGTATTCAAGGCCCACGTGATAGAGCCCGGCACCTCTAACGGCATGCTTACAGAAGTCCTCAGCGGTCTAAGCGAGGGCACCGAGATTCTCGTCGACTTCACCCTGACAGGTGGTGAAGAAGAAACCGGACAGAAAACTCAGAACCCCTTCATGCCCCGTCCACGAAACAACAGAAACCAACAAAACCAACAAAAGAAATAAATGGAGGACAATAGAAAGGTAGTTATTGAACTACAGAACGTAAAACGCTACTTCCAGGTGGGCTCCGAAACGGTTAAGGCCCTGCGAGGTGTCTCGTTCAAGATTTACGAAGGCGAGTTTGTTACCATCCAGGGAACATCCGGCTCTGGCAAGTCGACACTGCTGAACCAGTTAGGCTGCCTCGACACCCCCACTGCTGGCGAGTATCTGCTTGATGGCGTCCCCGTCAGTTCCATGTCGAAGACCCAGCGTGCCCACTTGCGCAACCAGAAAATAGGCTTTGTGTTTCAGAACTATAACCTATTGGCCAAGACCACGGCTGTAGAGAATGTAGAGCTCCCTTTGATGTACAACTCCAAGTACAATGCCCGCCAGCGTCGTAGAGCTGCCATCAAGGCCCTGCAGGCCGTGGGGTTAGGTGACCGTTTGATGCACAAGTCCAACGAGATGTCTGGTGGTCAGATGCAGCGTGTAGCCATTGCCCGTGCCTTGGTCAACGATCCTGCTGTATTGTTGGCTGACGAGGCCACGGGAAACCTTGATACGCGCACCTCTTTCGAAATGCTAGTACTTTTCCAAGAGCTCTACAGGAAAGGGCACACCATCATCTTCGTGACCCACAATCCTGAGATTGCAGAATATGCCTCGCGCAACATCAACCTTCGCGATGGTAAAATTCGCGAGGACACCATCAATACTAACATCAAGTCGGCTGCCGAGGCACTGGCAGCACTACCCATTCCCCAAGATGACTGATATATTGGACCATTGAACTATTTCACAATTGGACAATATATTTGCCAAATCGTAAAATAGTCAAATAGTATAATGAAGCAATGAATATAACCAATCTATTTAAAGTAAGCCTCAAGGCTGTCGCCAACAACAAGATGCGTTCCTTCCTCTCGATGTTGGGTATCATCATCGGTGTAGCAGCTGTCATCATCATGATGGCTATAGGACAGGGATCCAAGGAGAGCATTCGCAAGGAGCTTTCCACCATGGGCACCAACCTGCTCACCATCCGTCCCGGAGCCGACATGCGCGGTGGTGTACGCCAGGACCCTTCAGCTATGCAGACACTTAAAATGGCCGATTATGAACGTATTTTGCGTGAGAAGAAGTTTGTGACAAAGGTATCGCCCGAGGTCACCTCCAGTGGACAAGTCATCTATGGCAACAACAATACCAATACGTCAATGTACGGTGAGTCTGTCGACTATCTCGACATCAAACAATGGACGGTAGAGGAAGGCGAGTGTTTTACGGAGGAAGACATCAAGAAGGCCGCCAAGGTCTGTGTCATTGGTGCCACCATCGTCAAGGAATTGTTTAACGGACACGACCCCATTGGCAAGACCATCCGTTTCAAGTCCATCCCCATGCGTGTTGTAGGAGTGCTGAAATCGAAGGGCTACAACTCGTGGGGCATGGACCAGGACAACGTCATCATTGCTCCCTATACCACCGTCATGAAGCGTATTGCAGCCCAGACGTGGTTCTCCAGCATCGTATGCTCTGCGCTAACGGAAGAACTGTCTGATGCCGCCATCGAGGAGCTGACCCAGATGCTACGCGACAATCATAAACTCAAAGGCGAGGCAGTGGACGACTTCACGATCCGTTCGCAGGCCGAGATGATGGAAACCATGTCCAGCACAATGGACACCGTCACCCTTATCCTCGTTGTTGCAGCCGCCTTCTCGCTGTTGGTGGCAGGCATCGGCATCATGAACATCATGTTGGTGTCGGTGACAGAACGTACCAAGGAAATTGGCCTTCGCATGGCAGTTGGAGCTACTGGTCCCGTCATCTCCTTTCAGTTCCTCATTGAGTCTGTACTCATCAGCGTCACAGGTGGACTTCTCGGTATTCTTGTGGGCTGTTCGGCCAGTGCAGGCCTATCCTCTTTTGGTATGCCCAGCAGCGTACCTGCATGGTCTATTTATGTTTCTTTCCTCGTCTGTGTATGCATTGGTGTACTCTTTGGCTACATCCCTGCCCAAAAAGCCGCCAACATGGATCCTATTGAAGCTATCCGCCATGAATAAGCGTATCGAGATACTAGTACACGCTGCCGTATGGGCCATTCTGTTCCTGCTGCCACTGACGTTCTTCAACAGAGGCAACGGCATCAACATGCAGCACTATCTGATTGTCAGCATGTCAACCCTGCTGATGATGGTGGTGTTCTACGTCGACTACCTGTGGCTCACCTCCCACTACTTTATCAAGCGCAAGCAACGTTTTTACTGGCTTTGCAATATCATCATAGTGGTGGGCTTGGGCATCTTCCTTCATTACTGGATGTCGTATGCTCCCAGTCTGTTCAGCACTGAAGGCATGCGCCCACGCCGTTACGAGCCAGACGTACTGACCACGCTGTTCCTCATTCTGCGTGGTATCTTCAACCTGGCCATTGCTGCTGCCGTGGCTACTGCCCTCGTGCTGGCCATGCAGTGGCAGAAGGCAGAGACTGCACGCAAAGATGCAGAGGCGGCACGCACCAAGGCCGAGCTGAGCAACCTGCGCTCACAAATTAACCCCCATTTTCTGCTTAACACACTCAACAACATTTATGCGCTGACCGCCTTTGATGTTGCCAAAGCACAAGAGGCTATTCAGGAACTAAGCAAGATGCTACGCCACATACTCTACGACAACCAGCAACCCACGGTTTCCCTGAAGGATGAAGCCGAATTCCTTGAGAACTACATCAAACTTATGCGCATCCGCATTCCTGAGTCAGTTGATATTAATTATCAATTATCCATTATCAACTCTCAACTAGCGATAGCGCCAATGATTTTCATCTCACTGGTCGAGAATGCCTTCAAGCACGGCATTAGCCCCACGGAGCCCTCGTTCATCCACATTCGTCTAGAGGCCGACCAGCACACCATTACCTGCGACATTCAGAACTCCAACTACCCCAAAACCGCGAGTGACCACAGCGGTCACGGCATCGGCCTGCAGCAAGTGCAGCGCCGTCTGGACCTCTCCTACCCTGGCCGTTACGAGTGGGTGCGAGGCGTGAGCGAAGATGGCAAGACCTATCATTCCAAAATCACTTTACAACTATGATGCTAAACTGTGCTATTATCGACGACGAGCCCCTGGCCGCCAGTCTTCTGAAGAGCTACGCTGAGAAAACTCCGTTTCTCAACCTCACCGGCACCTACGGGTCTGCTGTAGAGGCCATGAAGGAGTTGCGCGAAAAGCCTACCCAGCTATTGTTCCTCGACATCCAGATGCCCGAACTTTCAGGCATTGAGTTTGCCAAGATTCTCCCCGCCGAGACTAAGATTATCTTCACCACCGCCTTCCAGCAATACGCCATCGAAGGCTACAAGGTTTCAGCCCTCGACTACCTGTTGAAACCCATTTCCTACGACGACTTCTTGCGTGCCTCCAACAAGGCCCTCGAGTGGTTTGCCGTCAGCATGCGCCAACAGGCTTGTGCTCAAGACCGCTTCATGTATGTCAAAAGCGAATACAAGCTGCAGCGTGTTTCCCTAGACGACATCCTGTTCATCGAAGGACTCAAGGACTATGTGCGCATCCACCTTGCTGATGGCCAGCGCATCATGTCGCTCATGAGTATGAAGAAGCTTGAGGACTACCTGCCACACCCTGAGTTCCTGCGCACCCATCGCAGCTATATTGTCCATATGTCAAAGGTTGAGCAAATAGACCGATTTCGCATTGTCTTCGGCGATGACTACATCCCTATCTCCGACTCCTACAAAGACACTGTACAACAATACTTCGACGAACACACGCTGGTGTAACGAGAAAAGGATTGCTACTATTAATGCCCGCAATTGCAACTATTAATGTTCGCAATTATAAGTATTAATGCCTGCAATTATCAGAATTAATACAAATATGACTATTTCTTCGAAAGAAATTTTGCGGTCATTTGGTCGTTTTAGATTTTGTTCGTATCTTTGCGGCACATTACAAAGACTACGATTACAAAACCTTCTGGCAAGGTAAAAATTGATGCGCTATGGACAAAAACAACGAGGTACTGCTAAGGAATGTAGAACTACTGTCAAAGATGACCGATTTAGAGGTTGGCATGATGCCACAAACTGAGGCTCCGCTGCCATCGGTGGAGAAAGTGAAGCAGATTGTCACCCTGGTGAAGAACATCATTTTCCCAGACTACTTTAATAAGCGTCAGCCCGATGAAGATATCCGCTCCTATTACATCGGTGTACACATGCAGGAGTTAGTACGGCTGCTGACCAAGCAGATAGCCCACGGGCTGCAGTTCTGCGAGGACTGTGAGTGCATACAGACCCGCGAAGATGTCTATCGGGAGGCAGGGAAAGTGACAATGGCGTTCATTGACGCACTACCAGAAATTAAACGACTTCTATATACCGATGTGCAGGCCATGTTCGACAACGACCCTGCAGCTCCTAACTACGGTGAGGTAATCTTCTGCTATCCTAGCATGAACACGATGACGCATTACCGCATGGCACACAAACTGCATGAGTTGCAGGTGCCTGTCATCCCAAGAATCATCACCGAGTTGGCTCACTCCAAGACAGGTATCGACATTCACCCTGGAGCACAGATTGGCGAGTATTTCGCCATCGATCACGGCACGGGTGTCGTAATTGGCGAGACAAGTATCATCGGCAATCACGTAACACTGTATCAGGGTGTGACACTGGGTGCTAAGAGCTTCAAATACGACGAGCAGGGCAACATGCTGAACGTGCCCCGCCATCCGATTATAGAAGATTATGTGACCATTTATTCGAATGCCTCTGTACTGGGACGCATCACCATAGGTCACCACTCAACAATAGGAGGAAACATCTGGCTGACCCATGATGTTCCCCCCAATTCCAGAATCCTTCAGTCTAAGGCTGTTGACGTCTCATTCAGCGACGGCCTCGGCATTTAAACTGTTCAAACGCTCGGCAAAGCGACCTGTAGCATAGAAGTTTGTACCGCGTTCGCCACCCATCTCGTTGATTTCATTTGCTGTTGAAGCACCGCGACGCGATGCATAATAAGGATTGGACCAACGACCCCAGTTATAATTACCGTCATAGTAGAGCTGGAAGCGGATGTCCTTGTTTGTACCATCGTCTATATAACCCTCAAAGAAATCATCATAGAGTCGGTATTTATAGATGAGAATAGGAGCCAATCCTGAACGTGAAGGGTAAGTAATGCGGATGGTACTATTAACCACCTCCCACATGAATTCCGAATAGAACGAATCACCATAGGACAAATTATAGTCCGCTTCTTCACCCCATCCGCCATAGGCATTTTCCTGAACGAAACGAAACGTAGTGCGATATGAATCGCCAGTCCACCCCCAACGGTCAGCATAATAAACATCGATATAACCAGTCCATGTGCCGTCAAGCGTACGTGCATCCTGTCGATCCCAAGCATCTTGGTTACAACTGGTAAGAGCTGTCATTGCAATTGTTATCATTGCGAGGAAAGTAAAAATCTTCTTCATAATCGTAAGTGTTTAATGAGTTATTATTTCTGCTGCAAAGGTAGGGAATAAAAGGCACTTAACCAAGATGTTTTTCCTATTCTTAGGTAGGGGTTTTCCTATTTTAGGGCGGAAAAAGCATGTTATTGGACATAAAATGTGAAAAAAAAAGAAAAAAGATATTGTTCTTTCACGAAAAAGCCTTACCTTTGACACAGAATAGGATGAAACGATTTCTTTGACCTAAAGGTGCAAAGCGTTTTCAAAGAAGAAACGATTTCTTTGACCTAAAGGTGCAAAGCGTTTTTCAAAGAAGAAACGATTTCTTTTCCATTATTAATACTATCATTAGAAGTCAAGAGCGGCATGGTTGTGAAACCCTGCCGCTCTTCATTATTTATTCCTGTTCTGCTTCTTCGTCTTCCTTTTTCTTCTTGCCGAATTCCGGATCAATGTCCAGAAACCAAGTGACAACATAAGTCATCGCACAAGTAGCTATAACGATGAGGAAGAAGGCCTGATAGCCTACCGCCTCCTGCAAAGCACCCGCGAACAAACCTGGTATCATCATCGACAGTGCCATGAAGGCTGTGCAAAGTGCATAGTGGCTGGTTTTGTGCTCACCCTGACTGTAATATATAAGGTATAGCATATAGGCTGAGAAACCGAAGCCATAGCCAAACTGCTCGATGAAGACGCAGACGTTGATGATGAGCAGATTACTTGGCAACACGCAAGAGAGGTAAACATAGACCAAGTCAGGCAAAGTAATAGCCAGAACCATAGGCCACAACCAACGTTTCAGTCCGTCGCGACTGGCTGCAAAACCTCCAAGAATACCACCCAGCGTGAGCCCGACAACACCCACAGTGCCCTGTACCAGTCCATATTCGCCATCACTCAGTCCGAGACCACCATTGCTACCTAAATCCACCAGGAAGAGTGCCGACACCTTAGCCAGTAGTCCTTCTGGCATGCGATAGAACAACATGAAGCAAATGCCGGCCCACACTTGGGGCTTCTGGAAAAAAGTGACTACTGTCTGGCGGAATTCAAGTAATATACCCTCAACACTGCGCTGTTGCTTCTCACCATCCTCGGAAGGCTTGGGAAGTGCCCAACTGTGGTAGAGCCATAGAGCAATGAAGAGACCTGCCATAAGATAGAACACGAGACTCCACGAATAGCGGATGTTGCGCGTCAGAACCTGCAAAGCACCAGCCAAGCCTACCAATAGTCCAGAAGAGAAGATAGTGGCTATGCGATAGAAGGTGGATCGGATTCCTACGAAATAGGCCTGCTCGTGCTGTTCAAGACCCAGCATATAGAAACCATCGGCTGCAATATCGTGGGTAGCACTGCTGAAGGCCATGAGCCAGAAAAAGCAGAGTGAGCCCTGTAACCACCAAGGGCCAGGAATGGTGAATCCCACACCAGCCAAGGCAGCCCCGATGAGCAGCTGCATGGTGATAATCCACCAGCGTTTAGACTTCATCATGTCCACAAAGGGACTCCACAGGGGTTTGATGACCCACGGAAGATAGAGCCATGAGGTGTAAAGGGTGATGTCTGTATTAGACAAGCCCAGGCGCTTATACATAATGAGCGAGATAGTCATCACAGCCACGTAGGGAACGCCTTCTGCAAAATAAAGGGTGGGCACCCATGCCCAAGGATTACGTTTTTTCATTTTTAGTATATGTGTTTAATTTCTGCATTCCGATAATAATGGAGTAATATCTGGTCATACTTATAACCCTGCTGCCCCATGACGGCAGCACCTATCTGACAGAGGCCCACACCGTGTCCCCATCCTTTACCCTTAAGACGAAAACCAGTGGCTGTCTTCTCCACATCGAATGCAGAGCTATAGAGATGGCTATCGCTGAGTGCACGGCGAATCTCAAGTTCCTTTCCGATGGTGAAGGTCTTCTTCGTACCTACAATCTTCAATTTCCAGATACGTCCGCTCTTGCCTCGTTCCAGAGGAATCAGGTCTGTAATGGTTCCAAAATCATCCTTCAGCTTCTCGTTGACCAGACGCGAAAGTTCGTCCGTTGTGTATTCTACCGTCCAGCGATAGAAGTCGTTGGTTTCCTGATCGTAATCGTTCAGCACCTGTTCAAGGACAGCCTTGTCGTTAGTGTTGCAGAAGGGGTCTTCCACAGAAACGAGGTAGGGCTTTGGAGTGTCCTCCCAGCAATACTGGAACTCTTCCGTTACACCTCCGCAACATTTGGAGAAGCGAGCATCACAAATCTCATCGCCATAACATAATATCTGACCTCGCGTAGCCTTCAAAGCCTCTTCGACAGCCTTGCTGCTCTGCTTGGTAATACCTTGATAACGCTGACAATGGTCATCAGCACATACATCGAAAATGGTATGGTCTTCACGATCGTACCAACGAATCAGTTCGTCGTCCTTCTTGACAAACGAGAAGAAACCGTTCTTCTGTTCTTGATTCTCTACCCTGCGTCGCATCTGTGCCAACAGCCATGAGCGTGATATCACGGCGTGGGCTTTCAGCAATTCGACACCAGCAGTGGCCTTCATCTCACTACTGATAACACTGGCCAGATACTGCTCTACTGGCAGTTCGTTGATGGCAGTAATCTGATCAGCCTCTACCACCAGACGTAGGGTACCAAGGAACACCTGCGTCTCCTTGCGCTCCCAATGGAAATTGACTCCAATGGTGACATCATAGAGAGAAAACGATGCATCAGCCTGCTGGGGCACGAAGGTGAGCTCACGGTACTGATTGCCATTCCACAGAATTCCACCTTCGCTGAATTCAACCACTTGTTCACCTTCTATCTTCTCACCTTTGGCTGTATAGGGAGCATTCAGCGAGAAGTGAATCTTCTGTCCACTGACAATACCCACCGTTACAGAGGGTTCTTCCTTCATTTTCACCAGCGACTCCTTGTATTCAGAGTGTTTCAGCTGCTCAGTCACCTGCTGCATTTGCTCGGCAGTTAGCGACACCTCTTGATAGATGGCTGTCACCACCTCGGCAGTAAGTCTGTGGAAGTCTTCCTCGCGCGGAGTGATGATAAGTCCTCCCATATCTACAGCACCTGGGCTAATGATATACTGGGCATCACCTTCTGCGGTATAGCAGTCAGGACGATGCTTCTTTCTAGGCAATACCACCGTAATGAGTTCGTCACCATGAGTCCATGAAATGATGTTCATCATAGGCTCTGTATGGTCGGGGGCAGATGGCAAGCAATGATAAAGTTGCTTGAAAAGGCGTTCACTGGTTTCCACACTATGGCTCTTGATAACCAAAGCTGCAGCGGGATAATCCACCAACTGCCAAATGCCCTCGTCCTCGTCCTTCTTAAACACCTCCACAAGGTTACGACTCAGTCGCTGCCAAGCACGCTGCAGAGGCAGCACACCACTCTTCACAGCCTGTAAGTGGGCATGGTCGGGGGCAGAAGCTCCACAATGAGGTCCATTATATAATAAGGTGAGGTCACTATTCTTCTGAGCCTGGCGCAACAGTTCGCCTATCATGGGCAATATGCGCTGGGGCTGGTGCTTCAAAGTAGGCAGCGTAAAGTGGACTGGCAAGATGGGGAACGGATTGACCAACAACTCATAACGGCCATCGATAATACAACGCATCTGCTCCTTAGGGCGATTTTTCGCGCATAGGAAGCAGGGACGTTCCGCTATCGATTTAGCATCAATCTTGGCTCCTGTAGAACGGATGCGGGCAGGATTGAACTGAACTTCCATCTCAAAGGTTTCAGTAACCAGTTCCCTGGTCTCTACATGCTCCAAGTCACGATAGCGCTGGCGCACTTCATCCCACGTCTGCAACTGGCGTTTGAAGAAGCGCATCATGGGCGAATCACCCATCGTGTCACTCTTACCCTGAACCATCAGTTGACGAGCATGCAATTCCATTGTGCGAAGACGATCCTTATACAAGTTGTTGGCATTGATCTTCTCTACGGAAAGGGCTGCATCCGAATTGCCTCCCCAACGTCTGCAAAGATAGAGTTCGGTATAGATTCTACCTATGCGGTAATGTCGGGAAAACATCAGCCCTAAGGCATAATCTTCACCATACGAGGTATTGGGGAACTGTACTTGACGCAATAGTGGGGTGAAGAAGGCTCGTGGCGCTCCCAGTCCATTAATGCGCAGGGCATTATTGGGTCCGTTCTCGTCTGTCCACTCTTTATGATCAATGAGCCCTGGTGGAAGGGTATTCAGCTCGAAGTCGCACATACGGTAGGAGCCTATCACCATTGCTGCCTTCTGTTTGTAAAAGGCATCAACAATAGTCTGCAAAGTCTTGGGCGACGAATACAGGTCGTCAGAATCCAGCTGTACGGCAAAACGTCCGCACTCCGCACTATTGATGGCCATGTTCCAACAGCCTCCAATACCAAGGTCAGTACGTTCCGGAACGATGACGTGCAATTTGTTGCCGTGACACTGCAACAAACCAGCCAGGATGTCGGAGGTTCCATCAGTAGAGTGGTTGTCAACAACTATGACGTTATACTTAAAGCTGGCTTTCTGCGAAAGGGCACTCTCCACAGCATCCTTCACCGTTTTGACACGATTGAATACAGGAATAACCACCGAGGCTTCCACCTCAAACTCCTGTTCATTAAAATCCACCGTACGATACTGGTTGGGATCTATCAAGGCCTTCACCTCACGAAGATGGGCCGTACAGGCTTGTTCCATCTCTATCTGCACATCACGGTTGCGAGGGTTCACATAGTCAAATTGCTTTTCACCCGATGCTCTAAGGTCGGTCTCTTCCTCCGTATAGAGGTACTCGTTGAGGTGGAGTATTCTGCCCTCACGACTCAAAAACAAGCGCAGGTCGTAAAGTCCCGCATACAGGTATTCATGCTCATGTTCCATCGCAGCAAAGCGGTGCAACAACGACGCTCTCACAAGCAGAATGCTGCCAAAGTCAAAATCGTCACGTAGTGAACCTTCCTGATAGTCAATGACAGGATGAGCCTTACGCTCTCCTTGTTCTACCGTATAGCGGTCACTGTAAACCATAGCAGCATGTTCGTCACCAGCAACCAGCAGAAGACGTTCCAACATATTGCTACCCAAGGTCATGGGCTGAGCCTTCAGACACAACAGAGCATAACGGCCTACCGTTAACTCGGCAATCTGCATGACAAACTTGCTGCTACTCAGGTTGTCAGTCACCACGAAGGTACAGTCCTGAGGAGCCTCAGCCTTGTTTGCCAGTTCTTCACTTACCAACAAAAAAATATGCCTGACGGAGTTGCTGCGCCTTAACTGCTCAATGGCAGGTTCTACTTCGGCGAGTGTCCTACAGGCTATAAAACAATCTGTTTTCTGTCTCATTATCGGTTCTTAAATAATAAATTATGTGCAAAGATAATCATTTTTGAGGAATATCCGTCAAAAATACAAAGGAAATTTGTACCTTTGACTTCGTCTTAGGTACTCACGCTCGGAAAATCGCAAATAAATTTGCATTTTCACTCACTTATTCGTACCTTTGCACCATGATTCCGCAAAAGAAACGACTTTTGGGATTGACACCGACGGAGTTGAAAGCTGTTGTCGGGAGTCTTGGTATGCCTGCCTTTACAGCTAGGCAAATAGCCCAATGGCTCTATGTAAAGCATGTCAGCAGCATTGACGAGATGACCAACATCTCGAAGCAGAACCGTGCCCTGCTGGCTGAACAATATGAGATAGGCACGATGGCCCCTATTGACTGTCAGCGAAGCAAAGACGGGACTATCAAATACCTGTTTCCTGTGTGTTGTGACGACACCACAACAAGCGAGACAAGATTCGTAGAAACCGTCTTCATCCCCGATAAAGACAGGGCCACACTTTGTGTGTCTTGCCAGGTGGGCTGTAAGATGAACTGCCTGTTCTGTCAGACGGGAAAACAGGGATGGCATGGCAATCTGACGGTTGCCGACATCCTGAACCAAATATTGGCACTCCCCGAAGTTGACCAGCTGACCAATATCGTCTTTATGGGACAAGGAGAACCGATGGACAACCTGGATGCAGTATTGCAAACTTGCGAAGTCTTGACAGCCGATTGGGGGTTGGCCTGGAGTCCGAAGCGCATTACAGTCAGTTCTGTAGGTGTTCGCAACAAGCTGAAACGATTCCTTGACGAGAGCGAGTGCCATGTAGCTATTTCGATGCACTCGCCACTCCACGAACAGCGCCTCAAACTGATGCCTGCCGAGAAAGCGATGCCGCTGACAGAAACCATCGCACTGCTGAAACAATATGACTTCACCCACCAACGCCGATGTTCGTTCGAATACATCTGCTTTGGCGGACTGAACGATACACCCATGTTTGCCCGCGAGATTGCAAAATTGCTGGAGGGTTTAGAGTGTCGTGTGAACCTGATTCGCTTTCATGAGATTCCCAATGTCGAACTGCCTGGATCTGACGAGAAGCGTATGGAAGCCTTGCGCGACTATCTGACACACCACGGCATCACCACTACCATCCGGGCTTCGCGCGGACAAGACATCTTTGCAGCCTGCGGACTGCTGTCAACAGCGAAAAAGAATGGAAATAAAACAGAGACAACATAACCGGCAAGAAGTTGTTCTTTGCCGTATAGTTGCCGTTTTAAAAAAATAAAGTTATGGAACAAGAAAGTAAAATTCGCGTAGCTATCACGCAAGGCGATACCAACGGTGTCGGTTATGAGGTGATTCTGAAAGTCTTTTCAGACCCGAACATCCTCGAACTCTGCACACCCATCATCTACGGCTCACCCAAGATTGCTGCCTATCATCGCAAAGCACTCAATCTGGAGGTTCCCTTTACCATCATCAAACGTGCCGAGGAGGCTCGCGACGGAAGCCTGAATCTCCTGACCTGTTTCGATGAAGAGACGAAAATAGAGTTCGGACAACCCTCACAGGAAGCTGGTGCAGCTGCCTTGAAAGCACTCGACCGCGCTATGACAGACTTTCGAAGCGAGCTCTATGACGTGCTGGTGACAGCCCCCATCAACAAGGCTACCATTCAGAGCCCAGGCTTTCATTTTCCTGGCCATACGGAGTATATCGAGACTAGCGTGGGTGAAGGTCATAAGGCGCTGATGATTCTGATGAACGAGACACTGCGTGTAGCCCTTGTCACCACCCATCTGCCCGTCAAGGACATTGCAAAGGCCATCACCAAGGAAAGCATTATGGAAAAAGCTACTATTTTCCATCAGGCATTGAAACGCGACTTCCGCATTTCCAACCCTCGCATAGCCGTGCTCTCACTGAATCCTCATGCGGGCGACGACGGGCTGTTGGGTTCCGAGGAGAAAGAAATCATCCTGCCTGCCATCGAAGAATTGGCAGACAAGGGCATTCAGGCTTTTGGACCCTATGCTGCTGACGGTTTCTTCGGTTCTGGTGCCTACGACCATTTTGACGGTGTACTGGCTATGTATCACGACCAAGGACTGGCCCCCTTCAAGACTATTGCTTTGGAGAGTGGTGTCAACTATACCGCCGGCCTGCCCATCATTCGCACCTCGCCCGATCATGGTACAGCCTACGATATAGCAGGCAAGGGTGTGGCAGACGAAAACTCCATGCGCCAAGCTATCTATACGGCCATCGACGTGTTCCGTAATCGAAAGTTCTACGACGAGCCCTTGAAAAACCCGCTGCCAAAGCTGTTCCACGAAAAGCGCGAAGACGGAGACAAGGCCCGTTTTACACGCCCTAAGGACATGTTTAAGAAGGAGAAAGACACTTCTGAAACCAGCCATCAGGAAACAAGTGCTGACAAGAAAACATCAACAGAAAATTAATTTTCTGCCATTGTATGCCATAATGTCAGATTTTCTTTGTACCTTTGCGGCCAAAATGGCCGTGAGTCAACAAGATGAAGACATCCGAATTGCAGAACATTAAACTGCGTTACAATATCGTAGGCAACTGCGAGGCATTGAACAACGCCATCGACGTCGCACTGAAAGTGGCGCCGATAGATCTTAGTGTACTCATTGTCGGAGAAAGCGGTGTGGGTAAGGACATCCTGCCACGTGTCATTCACGACAACTCGCCACGACGCCGCGAGAAATACTTCGCCATCAACTGCGGAGCCATTCCCGAAGGAACCATCGACAGCGAGTTGTTCGGACATGTAAAAGGTTCGTTTACGGGAGCCATCAACGACTCACTAGGCTATTTCGGAGCAGCCAACAAGGGAACCCTTTTTCTTGACGAGGTGGGCGAACTGCCCATGGCTACCCAAGCCCGACTGCTGCGTGTACTGGAAAACGGAGAATACATTCCAGTAGGTGCCACAGAGGTTCGCAAGACCGATGTGCGTGTGGTGGCAGCCACCAATGTCAACATCCAGAAAGCCATCAGCGAAGGACGTTTCCGTGAAGACCTTTATTACCGTCTGAACCAAGTGCAGATACAAATGCCACCCTTGCGCGATCGTGGTGAGGACATCGTCCTGCTGTTCCGTCTCTTTGCCCTACAAATGGCAGAGAAATATCGCATGGACAAAGTCGTGCTGACCGACGAGGCCAAGCTGATGCTGATGCGTTACAAGTGGCCAGGAAACATCCGTCAGCTGAAGAGTGTCACCGAGCAACTTTCCGTGCTCAGTGCCGAACGACAGATCACCCCTGAAATCCTGTCACGCTTCATACCTCAAGACCAAGAGAGCACCCAACTCGCCACCATCCGTACCGAGAGCGATCGCAGCTTTGAGAACGAACGCGAGATTCTCTATAAGATTCTCTTCGAACTACGCTCCAACGTCAATGACATGCGGCGTGAAATCAGTACACTCAAAAAACAGATAGAAGACAAGGGTGACGATCGCCCTTCCACTTCTTTGGCTGCCACCCAGCTGGCTCCCACAAATTTCTCACCTCTTACCTCTCACCTCTCACCTCTTACCGAGGACGCTGTGGCAGAGGAATATATAGAGCCTGAGAATGAGCCAGAGAACCTGAACGTCAACGAATGGAGCCGTCAGGCGCTGGAGAAAGCACTGGAACGCAATGGCGGCAATCGCAAGAAAGCTGCTCAGGAAATGGGCATCAGCGACCGCACGCTTTACAGAAGACTGAAACAATATGGACTTGATAAAGACAAGTAATCTGCGCATCTGTCTGTGTCTTGCAGCAACCCTGCTGCTCACAGCCTGTTCCGTTAGCTATAAGTTCAACGGAGCCAGCATCGACTATTCCAAGACCAAGACCATTCAGATTAACGAGTTCCCCATCCGTTCCGCATACGTTTGGGGTCCCATGGCTCCGCTCTTTAACAACGCACTGAAAGATCAGTTCGCCAACCATACCCGACTCATTCAGGTACGTCGTAATGGCGACTTAAAGATAGAAGGTGAAATCACTCAGTACCAACAGCGCAACAAGTCTGTCAGCGCCGAAGGCTACTCAGCACAAACCGAGCTCTCCATGACCGTTAACGTGCGATTCACCAACAATGTCAATCACGCTGAGGACTTTGAACGCCAGTTCACAGCCACCAGCACCTACGAGACCACCCAGTCACTCAATAGCGTACAAGACGAACTGGTTACACAGATGTGTAAGGAAATCTGCGACCAGATTTTCAACGCCACAGTGGCTAACTGGTAAGGGAAATAAAAGTGATAAGGCAAGTATGGATTTAAAGGAACTCATCAAACACCCAGAGAGGATGGATCGCGACACACTCTTCGAGTTACGCTCCCTTCTGGCCTTATATCCTTACTTCCAGACAGCACGTCTGCTCATGCTACAGAATCTCTATCTGCTTCATGACGCCTCGTTCGACGAAGAGCTGCGCCGCGCTGCCGTCTATATCACCGACCGAAAGGTGCTCTTCAATCTGGTGGAAGCCGCCCACTATCAGTTGCGCCAGACAAACAACACTGCCGATCCAGTCATCAAAGACAAGGAGAAGCGTACCGAACAGCTGATTGACCATTTCCTCGACACCATCCCACCCGAGGACGAAAAAGAGGATAAGACCACTATGCGCCCACCCACACCAGCCGATGCTACCATCGACTATGTGGCCTACCTGCTGCAATGCGAAGCCAACGAGAAAGCGGCACAAGCCGAGCAACTGCCACAAATGAAGGGACAGAGCCTCATCGACAGTTTCCTGGAACAAGAACAGGGACGTATCATGCTCAACACCCTACCCTCCGACTATCCCAGCGAGGAAGAAGAGACAGAGGAGTCCGAGGGGAACGAAGAAGAATACTTCACCGAGACACTGGCTCGCATCTATATCAAACAAGGACGCTACCAGAAAGCCTACGACATCATCGGGCGACTCAGCAACAAGTATCCGCAGAAAAACGTTTACTTTGCTGACCAAATGCGATTCTTAGAGAAATTAATAATAAACAGCAAGAATAATTTAAAATTAAATAATTAAAAATTAAAAAATTATGTACACATTATTTGTAATTCTGATTGTACTGGCAGCCGTGCTCATGATCGGCATCGTGCTCATCCAGGAGTCTAAGGGAGGCGGTCTTTCTTCAAGCTTTGCCTCTTACAACCAAATCGGCGGTGTTCGCAAGACCACAGACTTCATCGAGAAGGCTACTTGGGGACTTGCAGCTGCTATGGTTATCATCAGCGTTGTATGCGCATGGGTTGCACCTACCGCTACTGCCGACAGTTCCGTTATGGAGAACATCGAGAACCCCGTGACCAACCCCAACAACCTGCCTGGCTTTGGTGCCAGCCAACAGAAGGACGCTACAGCACCCGCCAAGGAGGCTGCCCCTGCTGCTGAGACTCCAGCCAAGGAGGCTGCACCCGCTGCTGAAGCTCCCGCACAGCCTGCCAACTAAAGTTTTTGCAAAAAAGTACGGGATTTATTTGGTTATCTCAAATAAAACCCGTACCTTTGCACTCGTTTTAAGGAAGCAACCCTTTGATGGTGCCCGTAGTTCAGTTGGTTAGAGCGTCAGATTGTGGTTCTGAATGTCGACGGTTCGAGTCCGTCCGGGCACCCAACAAAACAAATCCCTGTAAGTCAATAACTTGCAGGGATTTTCATTTTCTAATACCTTAGATTTTGATGGAACATTGATGGAACATTTTTAAGTTGTTCCATCTATTTAGTAGGAGTTGTATTCACAAAGAGCCATAATAATTCAAAAACATTCTTTCTCTTGTGAGTGGAGAATTCACTCGCTATCATTGGCATTTTATACCTTAAGACCCCGTCGATCTTCCTTCCGTCCACTCTCACAAGTGAGAATGCCCAATTTTTTTAATTTGGCGAGATCCCTTTCGATGGTTCTTTCATTGGTACCTTCCTTTTCCGAAATCTTTTCCGAAATTGCCTTTGCCGATAAGAAAGGATCAGCAATAATCATTTCAATTATCACTTTCTGTTTTTCAGACAGTTCTTTCAGGACATCTTTTTGGACATCATTATTCCTTTTACATATTCCAGTACTTCGTGTTGAAATATGCCAGAGTTCAAATACCTCACGTAAATCCTCCCAATATTAAATAGTCATTCACTCTTTAAACTC
>CACXTX010000026.1 GCA_902770635.1 uncultured Prevotellaceae bacterium
ACCGAAACGCAGGTGAGAGCAGGTGAAACCTCCCGACTTCTTAGAGTCGTAAGAGAAGTAAGCCTGGCAGTACTTGTCGGTGTTGTCACCAATAATCTTAACAGAGTTCTTGTTAGCACCAACGGTACCATCAGCACCCAGACCGTAGAACTTAGCCTGGAACATGCCAGCACCACCGAGTGCAATCTCCTCAACCTCAGGCAGAGAGGTGAAGGTAACGTCGTCAACGATACCAATGGTGAAGTGGTTCTTAGGCTCGGGCATAGCGAGGTTGTTGAACACGCTGATGATCTGAGCAGGAGTAGTATCGTGAGAACCAAGACCGTAACGGCCGCCAACGATAACAGGACGATCCTGAACATCGAAGAAGGCATCCTTCACGTCGAGGTACAGAGGCTCGCCGTTGGCTCCGGGCTCCTTGGTGCGGTCCAGAACGGCAATCTTCTTGACGGTCTTGGGAACAGCAGCCAGCAGGTGCTTTACAGAGAACGGACGATAGAGGTGAACGCTGATCATACCAACCTTCTGACCGTTAGCGTTCAGGTAGTCGATAGCCTCACGGGCAGCATCGGTAGCAGAACCCATCAGGATGATCAAGCGGTCAGCATCCTCGGCTCCATAGTAAGAGAAGAGGTGATACTCACGACCGGTAATCTTAGAGAGCTCGCCCAGATATTTCTCAACAACCTCGGGCACTGCATCGTAGTAGGGGTTGCAGGCCTCACGGTGTGTGAAGAAGGTCTCGGGGTTCTCTGCAGTACCACGAGTGATAGGACGCTCAGGGCTCATAGCACGGTCGCGGAAACGCTTGATGTACTCTTCCTTAACGAGAGGACGAACATCCTCCTGGTCGAGCAACTCAATCTTGTGATACTCGTGAGAGGTGCGGAAACCATCGAAGAAGTTTACGAAGGGAACGCAAGTCTCCAGAGATGCCAGGTGAGCAGCGGCGGTCATATCCATAACCTCCTGTACTGAACCCTCGCAGAGCATGGCGAAACCAGTCTGACGGCAAGCCATCACGTCCTGGTGGTCACCAAAGATACACAGAGAGTGTGAAGCCAGCGTACGGGCAGAAACGTCGAATACGCAAGGAATCAGCTCACCGGCAATCTTGTACATGTTAGGAATCATCAGCAGAAGACCCTGAGAAGCAGTAAAGGTGGTGGTCAAAGCACCAGCCTGCAGAGAACCGTGAACTGCACCGGCAGCACCAGCCTCTGACTGCATTTCCTGAACACTGACGGTCTGACCCCAGAGGTTCTTACGACCACGGGCGGCCCACTCGTCAACATGCTCCGCCATAGGCGAAGACGGGGTGATGGGGTAGATAGCAGCTACCTCCGAGAACATATAGCTCACGTGAGCCGCAGCCTCGTTACCATCACAGGTGATAAATTTCTTTTCTTTAGCAATCCGAATAGCCATAACGGAATCTGGTTGTCTCTGCCAATCTCCGTATTATAGCGCGCATAGATAGTATCGGGCGCGTACCTTATTTTATTATGTAATGTTGCATCGCAGATGCGGAACTTCATGTTACCGTCAACCATATAATACTGGTCGCGTCCCTGCTGGTTCACCTTATGGTCCTTCCATAGTGAATTGACGAAGAAGGTTTCCATAGCAACCTGCTTGTTTACTTTCAGCGGATAGATGGCATACAGCAGGTTGGAGTTGTGAAGCATCACCTTGCTAGGCTTTTTGGGGAATTTCTCGCCCACGGGATAGATCATGTTAAGCAGGCGTGCATCGGTGAGATACTTGATGTAGTTCATCACGGTAGCGCGGCTGGTCTCAATGTCATTTGCCAATTTCGACACGTTGGGTGCCTTGGGACCTTCTTCAGCAAGCATGTAGAACAACTTCTTGATTTTCGTAAGATACTTCAGCTCTATCTGCTTAATCAGCAGGATATCCACCTCGGTCATCATGTTCATCGTCTTCAGCAGGTTCTCGCTATAGTTGCGCTGCTCCTGGAAGAAGGGGTAGAAACCATGATGGATGTAATCCTGGAAATACTGGTTAGGCGAAACCTTGGGCAATATCTGCTTGATAATGTGCTCGTGGTTCTTCAAAATGTCTTCCAAGGTGTAGGGTTGGAACTGATTTCCTGTCATCAAGTTAATGAACTCGCGGAAGGAGAAACCTCGCAGGTTGTAGCTCTTCACTATACCGTTCAGTTCCGGATTCTCATCCTTCAGACGCATCACGCTGGAACCAGTGAAAACAATCTTCAGATAGGGGTATCGGTCATAACACAGGCGCAGTTCCTTAGACCATTCCGGTTGCTTGAAAACCTGGTCGATAAGCAACACGCGACCTCCATGTTTGCAGAACTCACCTGCAAAGTCGGCAATGCCACGTCCCTGGAAATAGAAATTGTTCATGTTGACATACAGACACTGGCGGTCATTGATGTCAAAATGCTCTTTTGCATATTGAAGGAGGAAAGTGGTCTTTCCGACACCGCGTGTACCCTTGATGCCAATCATGCGGTCGCTCCAGTTTATCTCATCCATCAGGGTGCGACGAACAGGGTCATTCACATGCTCAACCAGATACCGGTGTGTACGAAAGAAAGCCTCCATTAAGTATGATTTGTTTTAAAACAGCCACAAAGGTACTAACTTTTCTTCAAATTGCAAAGCAGAGATTACAAAATCTTGCAAACTCGCCCTATTTTTGCATTTATTAACAGCGATAGCTACTTCATTTAAATAGTTTGCTGCCGTTTAAATGTCAGGAACACCACATTCTGATTGTACATGAACTTATATTTGATGTTAGCCATTGTATTGACCAAGGCGAGCCCTAGACCATCGCCATCTTCATTAAAGGAGACAGTTTTCAGTATAGGATTGAAAGGCTTTCCATCGTCTTTGATTAGCACGTTTACCGTCTCTTTATGACAGATGATATGTACGTCGAACAGATGCTTGTCGGTATTTTTATTGACGGCATAGGTGACGATGTTGTACATCAGTTCTTCGCAGCAGAGATTGATCTGGAACGATGTTGCTGGCTCTATGTCACAGGATTCCAAAAAAGTGGAAATGTTTTCTAATGCCTGCTGTACATCCTCATTCTGATATTTGATCGAGAAGTTCAGCGACTGACCATCCTCGGCTTGAGGAATCAGCGTCAGAACTTCTGCATCGGGATTTTTATGGTGAATAACCAACGTAACAACCAAATAAACGACTAATAGGAACAACCCAGAAATGGGGAACCCCCACCACAGCCACTCTGGTTTTACCCACGCCAACAGTCCCACAGATAGGATCATGCTACCCATCTGAACGATACTTAAGACAACGCTCAGAGACCAATAGCCTAAAATCTGATAGAGGATACGATAGACCACAGCGATAGCGTATGGAATTAGGAGTAGGGCATAGATACGTAAGGCATTAAAGAACATGTCCTCTGACTGGATATGCTTGCTAGCGAAGAGCCAACCGATGCTTTCAGGCGTTATTAAGACAAAGAGGGTAAAGACAAACAGACTTAGGCAGATGTATTTTACCACCTTGTTTGTAAGAAGGCGCAAGCCCACAATATCATTTTCGCCTATCAGCAGACCACCAATGGAGTAAATAGAGGTCGCAATACCACCCAACACCATTTGTTGGATGACAAACAACTGGAAACAGACAGCCCATGCAAAGACGCCTTCGGCACCCAGGCTGCTGAGGATGATGCTATTGATGGCATAGGTGGTGACACCTAACAACAAGGTGTTGATACCCATCGGGAAGCCCATCTTAACACCTTTCAGAATATACTGGTGACACTGCTTGAATTCAACCTGCCAGTGATATGAATTGTTGGCACTTCTGAAGTGACGGCAACAGAGCAGTAATGCGATAACGCTACCGATGATAGATGCCCAAGCAGAGCCTTCGATGCCAGTTTTCAGGATAGCGATGAAAAGGATATCGAAAAACAAGTTTACAATACTACTGGTTATCACGGCCTTCATGACCAGTTGGGGATTGCCATCTGTCTTGACAAAGTTGGTGATGGTCATAAAGAGTATCGTTAATGTTGTGCCCAGTAACATGATACGCAAATAGCGGAGCGACAGCGTACAGATAATAGGGGTGTCGTTGGTAATGAAACTGGCCACCTGGGGACTGAAAAACAGAAGCAGCGCAGAGAAGAACACGCCGACAACAGTAAGTCCGATAAGTGTAGAGGTGAATACGTGGTTAGTTGTCTGTTCATCGCGTTCACCAAGCGACCTGGCTACAAGCACGGAACCACCCATACCGAAGAGCATCATCAGGAAATTGAAGAAGATCACGACAGGCATTGTCAGGTTGATGGCCGAGATGGCCTCTGGACCAATGAACTGGCTGACAACAATGGCATCCGTGGTCATTGCTATCTGAGAAGCCAGAGACGCCAGAATAGACGCCCACATAAATTGGTGAAGCGCCTTTGCAATGAGATAGCCTTTTTTCTTTCGTTCTTCCTGTTCCTTCATGATTTTCCGTTATAATTTGAACGAGACGGTAGCCATGACTGTGCGTCTGTTTGCCCGATAGGGAACATAGAAAGAACCACCAATAAAGTAGGACCTATCAAACACGTTATCGCAATCCAGTGACAATTGAACGACATCACGATAAGAATATTTAAGACCCAAGTCAGCGAGAGCAATGCCGCTGAGTTCGAAATCTTTGCCGTTTGGCACACGACTATTGGCTTTGTTCAATGTCTTAGAGGTGAATTTAAAGCTACCAGTCAACCACAATAGGTGATTACCTATATTTATGATGCGTTTGCTGCAAGCTAAGTTAGCCATGAATTTTGGAATACTGTAAATTTGGTGGTCAGTATAGTAGTAATCTTCAGCTTCCAAAGGATGAGAATAAGTTAAATTGGCATTAATACGGAATGAAGGAATACTAAAACTAACTTCTGCTTCAGCACCAACGACTTTCAAACTACCCGAGTTAATGTATTTAGGTGTTTGGGGGTCAGTACTTGGGTTATTGACGACAATATCCGTTAACTGGTTGTAGAAAATATTAAAGTCGTAGTTGAGATGCCATTTGTCTAATTTCCCAAGGAAGTCGAGTTGGATAGCATTCATATATTCGGGCATGAGGTCTTCACTTCCGCGGGCACCGTTAGAGTTGTTATGACGATAGAAATAAGGGGCATCCACAAAGGCACGCGAAAAAGACAGTTTCGTACTGAATTTCTCATTTGGTAAGTAGATCAGAGCCACACGAGGGGATAATGCAGTGACATTTTTCCCGTTGGCACGTTTTTTATTGTCAAATCGCATACCTGCATTAAGAATGATTTTTGTTGTAAAGTAGTGTTTCCCTTGAATAAAGGCTGAAAAACTTTTCTCGCTGTCAATGCGTAGCATGCTCTTAGATTCTGGGTACATCACATGGACTTTGGTAAAGTCTACGCCCATGAGATAGTCATTGCTTGACAGCTTGAAATACTCGAATTGAGCACCCAACAAGAAATTGCCTTTCATGCTTCCCAATGTATAGTTGGCATCGGCTTTGCCCATGGCACCAATCGTGTATTCCTGATATGCCATATTTTGTAGATCGCCAGGGAGCGTTTCCGTGACGATTCCTTTATCGTCAACGATGGGATCGGCATTGTCGTCAAATATGGGAACTCCAATGGAATCGTCGGATACAACCATGTAATCTTGTATGTCATACCAATCACCGTAGGCTGAAACATTGAGGTTGATTTTACCAAGCTGTTTGGTATAACCAAGTTCCAAATGCTTTTCATTGATGGAATATCCAGGTTTACAACCATCAAAGGTACGATATGCATCATAATTGTAGGTCTCTCCACGCCAGGAATATTGTGGTACTTGTTTTCCGCTTTTCAGGTTAAGCATGAAATTGAAATCCTTCAATTTTAAGGTACAGCCAATGTCATAAGATGGTTTCTCTTTATAGCCATTAATGTAGGCGTAGCCATCATGTATCGACATCGAATAGTCTGATAATGCAGGAATATCAACTTTCTTGCCTTGGGAAGAATATAGAGAAGCCCATGCCATAACATCGGCATCAAGCAAGGTGGTGCCAGCCACAAAATCGGCTCGATGGGTTCCGTATGAACCATAACCGTACTTTCCCTTAACACCATCCACATTGCGTCCACTCTTGGTGATGATATTGACCACAGCGGTCAAAGCCACATTACCATACAATGAAGAAGCTGGACCGCGTAGCACCTCTATATGGTCGATTTTCTCGGTACTGATGGCATAATCCAATTTGCCATTATTTGTGGAACGCATGTTGAGACGGTGTCCGTTTTCCATCACCAGAATCTTTTCCTGACTGGATGTATAAACACCATGCATGGCTACGTTCGAAATCGAATAAGCTGAGACTTCGCTCAGACCAGGAACATAGGTTGCTAGAATCTGTCCGATACTTTTATTGTTACTGAGTTGGTCAATCATCTCACGAGTAATGACGGTAACAGGCACTGGTGCCTCATTGATACTCTCTGCTTGGCTCGAAGCCGTTGTTACCGTTGAACTGCGACCAGACTTAAGCAGGGTTATCATGTCCTCAAAGCGAATAGGATCTTGTACAGACGTATAATAAGGATTGATACTCAACAGTAAGCGTGCGTATTGCTCTGACTTTTCTGTGTCATCTTGAGCCAGATAACAGATGGAAGCCAGTCGAAGGGCGCTTTGACGGAGATTACCACTAAAATCATTGAGATTATCCTCCAACAATTCTATGGCTTGGTCAAGTTGTCCTATCTGATAGGCTTCTTCTGCCTTTTCATAAAGTTGACGCAGATTTTGTTTTTCCTGAGCTGATACCATGACTGGCATCAACATCATACACACTGCAAATATATGATACAAGTACTTCTTCATATTAATTAGGAATTATGGGGTAAGACAATATCTTTGATTTTATCTATATAGTAATCACAGAAGTGGTCATCAAGCATGGTGAAATGATCGGCAGAGACGGGATAGATGCTCATGCGGGGTACAAGAGATTTCCAATTGTTCAAGTCTTCTTTTCTCTTTTGGTCCACCTCATGCTCGTTAACACGGATGGCTTTTAGCGGCATGGCCAGTTCTTCTGCCTCGAAATAGAGAACATCACCATCATAACTTGGTAAGTCGTGCTCTTCTAACAACGCCTGTCTTTGTCGGAAATGACGGTTTGACTCCTTGAGTCCTTTTATGTCTGATGCTTCATCTGGCGTCGGATTTACTATTTCTGGTATAGGTATCTCTAGGAGGATGTCGTTGACATGAACATATGTGTCCAGCATACAGATCTTAGGCATGATACCTGTCTTTTTGTGCCAGCGTACGGCACAACGATAGGCTAATTCACCTCCAAAACTATGGCCGATGAACATTTGAACATTTACGTTTGAGGGCAAATTGGCTTCCAAATAGTCGAGATAGAAATTCACTACATCATTGGAACTTACATTGTCTTCACTGAATAGAATATTATAGTGGTCGTCTAAGGGTTCAAAGACAAAGACGGAGTAATGTTTGCTCAACTTGCTGATGATCGGTTCCATCAATTTATAATAGGTGAATCCCTGTATCAACACGATGACAGGCTTACTGGCATCATACCCGTTTTCCCACTTGCCGATGGATTGTTCATAGGTGAGTATGCTTCTGATTGACTTGTTCCTCAGAATGTCATTAACTTTGATAAAAAGCCCTTTTTGATGGGCCAAATCAACCAGTTTGATAGCTGATAGTGAGGTCAATCCAATTAATGATAAATCATCAGTAACACCGAAGTGATCCACCTTGAGCACCTGTTTTGCTAAATCATAGAATATCTTTTCGTTATTTGTCATTGGAGCAACTGTTCCATTTTTGAACAGCTGTGACATTTGATGATTATTAATTAGTTTCTTACGATTAATCTTGCCGTTAGGGCTCATGGGCATTGCCGATAACTGTATCACGAATTGTGGTATCATAAAGTCGGGCAGTTGTTGTCTGAGGTATTCTTGAATTTTTTCAGTATTGATTGGTGTTATGGACGTGAAAAAGCCTATAATATACTGTGTTTTACGTTTTTGGTGAACGATGACAGCAGCAGATGTAACCCCAGGGAACTCAGCTATTTTGTTTTCTATTTCTCCCAATTCTACACGATAACCACGTATTTTGAGCTGAGAGTCCATACGCCCCAGATACTCAAGTTCTCCATCGTTATTCCAATAGACGAGGTCTCCAGTATGATACATCTTTTCTCCAGCGATGAAAGGACAGTCAGTGAAATGCTTCTCAGTCAGTTCTGGCCTGTTCCAATAACCTTGAGCCATTTGACGACCGATAAGGCACAGTTCACCAGGAATACCTTCAGGAACAAGATGTCCCATGTTGTCAACGACGACAGACATGCTATTAGGTACAGGACGTCCGATAGGAATTGTGTTATACTCTCGTTCCTGATTAATAATATGATAGGAAGAACAAACAGCAAACTCTGTAGGACCATATTCGTTGATAAGCTTCACAGAGGTCTTGCGAAGTAGATTCATCTTTTCACCACCCATCACCATAAAACGGAGAGAAAGATCATAGTTGTTAATCATTTCCGTGCCCAGCTGAGTGCTCATTGATATACCAGTGATGTGCTGTTCCCTGAAATACTTACACATACCCTCTGGGTCGAGACGGAGTTCAGAAGATAAGATATGAACTTCTGCACCACAAGTCAAAGGTGTAAGCAAATCTAGCAAAGAGGCATCAAAACTGAAACTGGCGTGTTCTGCACATTTATCTCCAGATTTCAGTCCTTCCATTGGAATAAGCCATTTTGCCAATGCACACAGCCCTTTATGTTGCATGATGACTCCCTTGGGTTTGCCTGTTGAGCCTGATGTATATATCATGTATGCCAAAGAACTAGCTTCGCTGTGATTGACAGAAGCTGACACGCTATTCACGTCAATATCATCGATGAAGAATAAACCTGTATCATTCATGTAAAGGTCCTTATTTTCTACCAATGAATGCGTGCTTAGCAAAAACTTGGCTTGTGCATCATTCAGCATGAATAACAGTCGAACATCTGGATATTCATGGTCTAATGGAATGTAGGCACCACCTGCTTTAAATATACCCAGGACTGCAACAAGAAACTCCTTTCTTCGTGGCAACATGACGCCAACAAAGTCGTTCTTACCGACACCTCGCTCCATCAGTTTATGAGCCAGGATATTTGATTGGTTATCGAGTTCTTTATATGTAATATATCCCTGACAGTCAACTACGGCTATTGCGTCAGGTGTCTTTGTGACTTGTCTCTCGAATAAGTCAATAATGGTTTCTGATTGATCATATTCTAAGATCTCGCCTTTACTCAATTCGAGTAATTTTGATTTCTCTTCCTGGCTGACGAGTTCTATGTCGTCCACATTGGCAGATTCCGCCATACCAAGACAGACGTTCTTGAACGCTTTTGCCATCTGCAGCATTCCCTGATGGTTATAGCGCTTGCCATCATATTCAAAAGTAATGAGATATCCGTTGTTAATAGGTGTGACCACAATGCTCAACGGGAATTTTGGGGTGTCTAATGATAATTGCACCTGCTCCATGCCTTCCCATAGAGTGTTATCGTTGAGCACATCTTGAAAGAGAAACATCAGTTCGGCATTGATTTGGTGACGTTCCACTATTCTTGTGTATGGATAATTGTCCATACGATAGCTTTTGTTCAGTTGCTGGTGCACTTCTTTTAAGAAATTGGCTGTTGTTTGTCTTTGGGCTAAACCTGATTTAATAACAATTGGCATTGTCTTGACAAACATGCCGACACACTGCTGGAGATTGACGCTGATGTCACGACCATTGCTGATGGTCAGATACAATGGATTATCTTCTTTAATGATATGCTTGGCAAAGACGGCAAAGGCTGCGTGCATATAACTATTTACCGTTACGCCATTTTGGGCACAGAAGTCCTTAATTTTGTCACTATGTATACAAACTTCGACCTCGGCATAGTCCACCCCGTCAGGAGTAGAATAGGAGGGAAGGGAAATGGCGTTTGCATCAGTGAGCAATTCGTCATACCATGCTTCTGCTTCTTTCGTTTTTTCAGTGTCCTTCAGCTCGTCTTGTTCGTAGCGTGTGAAGTCGTATGCCTGATAGCTCTCTACTTCAAGAGTCTCTCCATCATAAGCTCGTTTTAAATCATTCATAAAGACGTCTCTCGACAGACCATCAAAGATAATATGATGTACATCAATGAATAAGTAGGTCTTTTGTGGCGTCTTCAGTAGCTCAATCCTATAAAGAGGATTATCCAGCAAATGGAACGGACGAAGTATCTTTTGGAAGTAAATGTTATCTGGCTCTTCATGGAGTAGGCTGACTCTTACCTCTACAGGGGCTTCATCATTGCGTTGCAGAACGACTTCACCATCAATCTCAAGAATTTTTGACTTTAAATAGGGATGTGCATTGATGGTCTGTTCTAACGCTGCTGCCAAACGTTCAGCATCGATATTGCCAAAACTGTAGATGATAGGAATATTGTACTGAGTAGTATCAGGGTTTTTCTTCCATTCAAAGAACAGTCCACGTTGGTTCTCCATGAGGGGATAGTATGGCTGTGGTTCATAGACAGGCAGGTGGTTTCCTTTAGCTTTGCCTAATAAGTATACAATAGCCCTGACTGTAGGAGCTTTCATGATGTCTGACATCTTGATGTCGGTATCGAAACGGCGTTGTAGGATAACGCATAACCGCATGGCTATAAGAGAGGAGAGACCATAGAACACAAGATTGTCTGTGACACCCATTGATGCTGAATTTAGCTGTTCAGAAACGATGTCAAACACCTGCTTCTCCATCGATGTCTCAGGTTTTACAATCTGTTCATGATCCAAGTTTGGGATAGGGAGTGCCTTAACGTCAATCTTTCCATTTGGTGTCAAAGGCATTTGGTCTATTCTGATGATGCGACTAGGCATCATGTAACTGGGCAATGTAGCTGTCAGTGTTTCTTGAATAGCAGGTAGCTCTTTGTTCCCCTCAGATGTATAGTAAGCGACAATATACTCGATGTTACTATGTTTATGAATAACAGCAACAGCAGAAGTTACTCCAGAACATTGACTGATCTTATTTCCAATCTCTTCCAATTCAATTCGGAAACCATTTAACTTGACCTGATTGTCGATACGTCCGACATATTCAAGTAAACCTTCCTCATTCCAACGGACAAGATCGCCTGTGCGATACATTTTCTGTCCATGAAGGAAAGCGCAGTCAACGAAACGTTTATTTGTTAATTCTTCCTGTTTCCAATAGCCGCGAGATATTTGGGATCCTATGAGGCAGAGTTCGCCAACAGTCCCTTGAGGGACAAGACGCCCCTCTGCGTCGACAATGACTGAGATGCTGTTAGGGACAGGTCGTCCGATGGGAATATTCTCATGCTTATCATCTTCTTCCAGAATATAAAACGATGAGCAAACGGTAAATTCCGTTGGACCATAGCCGTTGATAACTTTCGTACTACCAACAGGTACATGGGACATTTTTGAACCACCCATCAACAGAAATTTTAAAGGAAGTTGGTAGGTGTTCAGCATTTCGATGCCTAGCTGAGTACTCAAAGTGAGACCGACAATGTTGTGCTTCTTGAAATAATCATTCATTTCTTGCATGTTATGTCGCAACTCAGCAGATAAAATGTGAAGCTGTGCTCCATTGATCAAAGGTGGTATCAAATCGTCTATTGAGGCATCAAAACTAAAAGTGGAGTGCAGAGCACAATGATCCTCTGGAGATATTCTTAAGAGTTCATTGTGCCATTCTAAATAGGCACGGAGACTCTTGTGCTCTATCATTACTCCTTTGGGCTGGCCTGTCGTTCCTGAAGTATAAATCATGTATGCGAGCCCTGATGGCTGAGCAAAATTGACATGATGATCAGATGGCTCATTGAAATCGAAATCATCAATGAACAACTGCTTTTCCTCTGAGTAATATTGCTCTGTCTGACAATCCTTTGATAATGTACTGGTGGTTATCAACAGCTGTGCGTCTGAATCGTTTAGGATGTAGGCGAGTCGATCTTTGGGATATTCACTGTCAAGTGGAACGTAGGCACCACCCGCTTTAAATATAGCAAATACGGCAACGAGAAACTCTTTGCGCCTGGGGAGCATGATTGCCACAGGGGTATCGGTGCTGACACCGGACTTTATGAGTGCTATAGCCAGCAGGTCTGACCTGCGATCCAGTTCGGCATAGGTAATTTCTGATACCTCATCGACGACAGCAATGTTATCAGGAGTAACTGTTGCCTGACGATGGAAAAGATCTACAACCGTCTCAGATTTGTCGTATTCTAATTGATCGCCAGTTCCTAATGCTATGATGGACTTCTGCTCATCTTCAGTTAAGATTGATAGCTCACAGAGGCGTTTGTCTTCTGATGCTGAGCTTAGAAAACCTGAAAGAATCGTTTCATAACAATGCATCAGTCGCAGGATGAAAGACTGCGTGTATTGGTTGCTGTGATATTCGGTATGTAAGATTAGCTTGGTTTCGTTTTGCAAAATCTCAAAAGCCAAATCCTCTCCTGTGGCATTCTCCATCAAAGGCTGATAGGTAAATAGTTCATTATCACTTGGCTTCAAATCGCCTTGGTATGCGAAAAGGATATGGCTGTTAATCGCATTGTTCATGGCCTTTATTTCCGCAAAAGAGAACAAGCTATTGCTCATACTGCCCATCAACTGTTGCTTGGTTGTCTGAAGCAATCCTCTAACAGTAGTTCTCTCATCCCATTTGGTATAGACTGGCATTGTTCTGACGAGCATGGATACAGTCCGCTGAGATTTCAAATCCTGTCGCCCTGAGAAGATTGTGGCAAAAAGTGACTCCTGAGCGTGGGTGTTGACACCTAACAGATAGCCGAATACTGTTGTCGTTAGTACATTAGGAGTGACTCCAAGATTATCAGCAGCTTTCTGCAACTGATTATAGTCAACCCTCAGTTCAAGATTTTCATGTCCATAGGTGATATGTGAATCCTGTTTCTCTGGCATGGGAAGCGAAGATACCTTCAGGGATCCAAACTGTTCCATGTACCACTGCCT
The DNA here is from genome assembly GCA_902770635.1 of uncultured Prevotellaceae bacterium. Taxonomy (GTDB): domain Bacteria; phylum Bacteroidota; class Bacteroidia; order Bacteroidales; family Bacteroidaceae; genus Prevotella. The sequence continues at coordinate 13,135 of CACXTX010000026.1, forward strand.
GGCAGTAGTATAGGCCTTGGTCTTACGCAGTGACTCTTCTTCTAATGCAATCTCATAACCGGTGAAAGTCTCTCTTTCAACAGGTAGCTGTTCATAGGCATCCTTTAAGTCTTTGATGATGGTGTTGAAAGACATACCATCAAAGATGATATGGTGGAAATCCATAAACAAATACTGTGCCTCCTGAGTTTTCAGGATACGGATACGGAAGAGGCAATCGTTGAGCAGGTCGAAGGGATGAATCAGTTCTGGTTTCAGCTTTTCAAATTCCTCCTGAGTCAAAGTCTCAATGCTTTGATGGTAAGGCTCTGCATCATTCCGCAATTGTCTTGGATTCCCTTGACTGTCAACAAACAATCTGGTTTTGATGTACGGATGAGCTTCAACGACTGTTTCACAGGCCTTAGAAAGCAGGTCTGTATCAATGGCCGGATTCAGTTGGAATAGCATACCGTTGTTGTAAATCACTTCGCCTTGACGTGTCATACTCTCCACGTAAATGCCTAACTGAGTATGACTAAGGGGATAGTCTTTCTGGGGTATGTAACTGACGGATGCAGTGTATGCACAGGCTTCGGCTAACTTTTTCGGCGTGCGATTCGCATAGATCATCTGGGAAGAAAGCAGCAGGTCTGGGCATAGCGTTTGGACTTCCATCACTCTGATACTATCACCGCCAAGTTCAAAGAAATCATCGTCGATACCAACACGTTCCATCGAAAGCGCTTTTTCAAATGCTTCACAAAGCTGGCGCTCAACAAAATTGGTAGGTTCTACGTATGGTGGGCGGACGACGCCTTCTGCCAGAACGGAAGGCGCTGTCAGTGACTTACGGTCTGTTTTTCCATTTGGAAGAAGAGGAAAACTATCCATCCTCACAAAATAGGCAGGAACCATATAAGCTGGTAGTTTGGAGCGCAAATCCTTACGGATAGTATCTTCAGATATTTCTTCGCTAGCGATATAATAGGCACATAAGAACTGTCTGCCATTAGTCGTAAAGCCTTTAACAACAGCATCGTCAACACCATCCATATTTCTGAGTGCTGACTCCACCTCGGATGGCTCAACACGTTGGCCGTTTATTTTGACCATCCAGTCCTGACGGTTAAGATAAATCAGATTTCCGTCAGGAAGTTGTCTTACAATATCATTGGTATGTAGCATACCGCCTCGATAGAGGTGGGAAGTCTGTTCATCATCCTTATAATAACAGCGTGCAAAAGTTCCCTTAAAACAGAGCTCACCTGGTTCCCCTAACTTCACGCTTTTCCCATTTTCATCAACTACCAGCGCTTCAAAAGTGGGATGTGCTTTGCCCATTGGTGTATTATCATACAGCTTGTCAACCTCAAAATAAAGCAATGGGCCAAAAGTTTCTGTCTGTCCAAAGGTGTGAATGAGCCGATAACTACCGCCAGGTGCTATGTCTGCCAAACGTTCTGAGCCAGTGAGTAGCACCTGAAGACTAGATGACTGATTGTGGAAAAACCGCAGCAGAGAAGGTGTTAGGAAGATAAACGTCACATGGTGTTTATCGATATAGTTTTCCAGAAGTCTGATATCTTTGGTAACCATCGTGGAAGGGAAATGGACCTTCCCTCCAAGCAGCAGTGCACTGAAATAGAAACGACTGGCAATAAAATAGGGTGGAGAAGTTACACCCAGTGTTAAGGGACTGACGGTTTGCATCAGTTCAAGATCAAAGGTTACAGCAAAATTTAATGAGCGGAAACTATGCATCACACCTTTGGGAACACCTGTACTTCCTGACGTATAGAAGAGTGCATTGACATCATCCTCGTTCGGCAGAATATAGTTCTCTGTCGGTTCTGTTTTCATCATTGCCTGAATAATCTCGTCATTAATCAATAAGGGTGATTCGCAATGATGCATGATATAGTCTATACGGTCTTGGGGATATTTATCGCCCATGGGGACGATGGCATGACCTGCTAACCATATACCGATTTCAGCTGCTACATATTCCATTGAAGTCGGCAGACTGATTCCTATGTATGAGTGAGGGGGAAAATTCTTTTTTTGCAAATAGCCAGTCACTCTGCAAGCCATTGTGAAGAGCTCTTTATATGTGGTCTGTCGCTGGCCATTTTGGTCAATGACAGCAATCTTGTCTTCATTTGTCTTCAATGAATCCAATAGCCTGAGTATGTACTTAGCCGTGCTCTGTTGTGGCATGTTTTATTTGGTGATTGGTATAGTGAATGTAAAACTGGCACCTTGGTTCTCTTCTGATACGAATGTTACTTTGCCGTGATGCTTATTCTCAACGATATCGCGCACAATATTCATACCAAGGCCTGTTCCTTCGCCTACGGGCTTTGTGGTAAAGAAGTTCTCAAAGATCTTCTGTTTTACTTCATCGCTCATGCCGACTCCATTGTCAGTCATCGTGATGATGCAGTTGTCGTCCTGTTTGCTGACACAGATGCTCACCTCGGGCTTGTAGTCCTCAGGTGCACTCTGCGATTTCTTCCATACAGCATAAAGCGCATTATTCATGATGTTGAGAATAGCGCGACTCAGATCCTGTGGGATGACCATCATGCAGGGGAGACCTTCTTCGTATTGCTCATGGATGCTGACATTGAAGCCTTTATGATTGGCACGCATGGCATGATAACTCAGCCATACATATTCTTTTACCAGTTTACAGATATCTGTTGGCAAGAATTCTCCCTCTTTGCCTCGTGAGACGAGAAGAATACCACGGATGATGCTGATAGCCCGCTCACCGTGTTCTACAATCTTTCCCATATTCTCCTTGAGGTCTGAGACAATGTCTTCCAAATCCTCACGGTCCTCTTCAGGAATATTCTCTTCGTTGTCCTTTACAATCTCCGTCAGGTCTTTCAGCAGCTTGTCTGACATCTTACTGAAATTGATGACAAAATTGAGTGGATTCTGAATCTCGTGGGCAATGCCAGCACTCAAGATTCCAAGAGAAGCTAACTTCTCTTGTTTCTGTAGTTGTTCCTTGAGTTGTTTGATTTCTTCTTCCATAAGCTTATTGGGTTATTGCGGGCAATGTAATAGTAAATGCTGTATATTCGTCTTTGACTGACTCGACGGTAATATTACCACCATAGTTCTGTATGACGTCATGACTCAGATAGAGTCCGATACCAGAAGCCTCGCCAGTGGTCTTGGTGGTAAAGAAGGGGTCGAAGATCTTATCTATGATCTTCTCTTCGATACCAATACCATTATCTCGAATGACAATGGTAACCATTCCGTCTGTCCTCGTAGCATCGACTGACAATGCTGCCTCGTAAGGCTTGCGCTGCGCTTTCTTTACAATGGCATATATAGAGTTGCCAATCAGACTCATAAAGGTTTTGCTCAACTGTTCGGCATTACCGCGGATGAGCAGTCCTGATTCTGGGTAATTGAATGGCGTGGCAATATGATATTGGGCTATCTCTTCAGCATAATAATTGCTGACCATTTCCTCGTCTTGCTTGAGAACGGTGGAAAGATCTAACTCTACGATACCACCAGATCTGTCTTTCAACATCTCTTCCATTGCTTTCAGCGTACGAGTGGTGTTGACACCATGTTCGCTAACTTTTTGTAGATTGCCTTTCAGCATGTCGAGTACATCAAGTGTATCTTCATAATTGTCTTCATTCATGCTGTCTTTCTCATCCTCGATATTGGCCTCTATATCTTTTACCAGTCCTTCAGACAACTTAGAGAAGTTGTTGATATAGTTGAGCGGATTGAGAATACGGTCAATCAAACCTTGTGTCAACTTACCGACAGTAGCCATCTTTTCCTGACGAATCAGCTGATTCTGGGCACTGTGCAGTTCATCCAATGCTTTTTCCAAACTATTTGATTTCTCTTGAATCTCATCCTTCTGTTTTACAACCTCTGCCGTACGTTCCTGTACTATCTTCTCCAATTGTTGCTTATCTTTTTCCAATCTGCGTAATCTCAGTCGAACCAATTCTACAATGCAAGCTCCAGAAAGAAGGATATACAAACAGATCATATACCACTTCAGGTAGAAGGGATATTCAATTGAAAAATCGAAGGACACAACTTCTGTCTCATGCCCAAAGCCATCGCGACCTTGTATCCTTAATGTGTATTCGCCATAAGGCAGTTTCGTGAATTCGACATCCTTATCATTAGCCCAAGAACTCCATCTGCCATTGTTTAACTGGTAGCGGTATAGGTTTTCACCAATCAGCGACTCATAGTCGAGAGAGTAGGTGAAAATAATATGGTTGTCTTGACTACTGAAAATGAGCTGTGAGGCAGGTATTTCTCCATATCCTCCCCAAACCACACTGTCGTTTCTCAATTTGATGGAACGTATCAAGAGTTTGGGTTGGGTATTCAGTGCAGGATCGTTCTCTTTTGTATTGATGATCGTAAATCCGGCATCGTTACCCAACCATACTTCATTGCCTTGAACAAACATGGCACGTATGGTCACTTTCTCGAAAGGCCTGAGCAGGTACTTCAGGTCGTCCTGATTCTGACCATCCTTCCATCTGTAAAGTGATTTTCCTTCTCTGTTAGTCAACCATGTGACACCTGTGTTATCCAAATATGAGAAAAGAGGATAGGGGAAGGGCTTTTCCGCCTCTGCTCCCACAACCATAATCGAATTCAAAGTAGGTACAATGGTGGCGGCGTCATTAATCTTAGAATTGTAGGAATGAAATTCTTTCTCGTTGCTTTGTTTACACCACACCTCACCATAGATGTTCTGAAGCCAGATGACACCTTTCTGATCTTTGATGATCTTTGTCACCTTCTCCAGTTTACAAATCATGGTTCTGGAATTATTCGTTTTATTGATGGCATAGACACCGTCTATCTCGCCACTCAGAATCTCTGTGCCAAGGTCAAGGAATGAGTTGACAGCCATTGAAGACAACTGTCTGATGGCACCGTTGGCGGTTAGACAATAGATACCGTTAGAGGTAGCTGCCATCAGGCCTTGACTGGTGACGGTGAGTTGCCAACAAGCGTGATTACCAAGGCCAATATTGACAAACTTCTTGCCTTCCTGACAGAACAGGCCGTCAATGGTGCCCACATATTTCTTTCCGTTGAACACTGCGATGGAAAGCACTTCCTCCGTTAGTCCTTCGTTACGCGTAAAGAAAGAGAAAGCTGATGGTATGGCTATCGAGAAGATACCGTTCTCAGTAGATCCCCAGAGTTTTCCGTGACCGTCGTACGCAATATAGACCACACTATTTGTACAGAGGCCATTAGTTTCCTTAATTGTATATAGCTCCTTGCCATTGTTGTCAGTAATAACAAGTCCTTGACCTCGTTTGACAACAGCCACCAAACCATTTCCCAATGGCTCTCTCTGGGTGACATCCGACAGAACCTCTGCCTTGCCCGTCTTTTCAAGCTTGTCGAGATTCACGATATCAGAAAGACCAATGCCTAAGTGTTCTTTGCTTATCTGCTTCTTAATATGAAGTTGATTGTCTTTTACTTCATAGATATTGCCGTCGTTGACAAAGAGATTCAGTGAATGGTCTTTCTCATCTTCCCATATCTCCTGTACCTCACCTCTGAAAGCTCCCTGCTTTCCAATGGTTTGGAGATATAGCTCTCCATTGTTTTTTCTCTGTATCTTACCAAAATAGTTATAGCCACCAGCCCAAATGTCGTTGTTCTTATCCTTATAAAACTCTGTGACGCGGGTGATACCAGGTGTGTGTATCATACGCCATTCCACATTATTATAATATAATAACCCTTCGAAATTGGCTATAAAGACACTACCGTCATCCGTAGTAACCACATCGAAGTTGCGGTTATGGGCATGATAGTCTTCGGGCGTGTAGTTCTTGATGAAAGGGAAGCCCTGGGCGGCAACTATGCAAGAACACAACAGCATCAAGCCATAGAGTAATGCTCGTTTCATCGTTTGACCTCCTTTCCTTTGGTGGAAATAAACGACTCATAGGGTATCTTCTCACCAATGAAGTAGTTCCACTCGTCTTTCGTAAAGTCGCGCTTCAGTTTTTGTCTGATGCGCTCCACCATCATTTGCACAGAGATCAAGACCTCTGACAGATTACCTTTTTGATCTCCCAGCCAAAGATAGTTCTTTGAACGGTCGTAGTTAAAGTAGAGTATCCAGTTGTTGGAGGAATAAAGCGTGATAGGCTCAATCTTGTCAGTGGCAGTAATCCAAAGATTAATGGTGCCATCGTAGCTGGAGGAGAAAATACGGTTCTGATAAACCCTGATTTTGGATATGCGTGAACGATGGCCCACCAGTTTATGGACATTCTTTTTTTTGTCGTAAAGATAAATCGTGCCGTCTTTCATACCATAAGCTGCTAAGCCTGAACTGTTAGAGGAGGCGAAAGCAGTAACCGTACCAGAGACAGGAACCGTACGAGTCTCGATATGACTCAAGTCTTTGACAAGGTGCATGCGCCCTTTGTTATCGAATAGTAATGGTTTATGCTCCAGACGGGCTGACAATACGACCTTATAATCCAATTCCTTAATGCCTGAAATGGTGTTTGTTGTCTGATCAAAGAGTGCCAGATTTGTTTCACCAATCAGCAACAGATATCTCTCGTCCAAACATAACTGTATCTTAAACGGCATTGCCAGAGGCACTTCAAGAAACTTGATGTTCTTATCGTTTTTAATATACAGATAACCGTTGCGGCTAATGGCATAAATGGTGTTGGTGTTTGGATTGATATAGATGTCGCGGAAGTCGTAGGTCTTGTCTTTGAGAAGTGTAGTAGTCTTCAATTGATTACCGTTGACCTCATGGTAGAAAATCTCGCCATAGCTGCTGACAGACACCAATCGCTTATCGCTCTTTGGCATAAATTCCAGGTTATAGACAGCGTCGCTATGCCGGCTCCATCCAATTTTGCTTTGGCTGGATTGAGAGAGAGCCTGATAAATGGTTGGATAATACACATCACCATGATATCTATCCGTATAAAGATAAGAAGCATAGCTTAGCAGGTCGCCTATTTCCTGATTTCCTGCTCTGAATTGTGTGAGTGCCAAAGCACCAAGTGAACGTCCAAGTGCCAAATAGCTGAGTGTATCAGCCGTACGCCTGTTTTTTTCTGCTACCTGTCGTTGGCTCTCTGCCAAATCATAGGCATTAATCGCCATTCTCTCGGACTCTAATGCTTTCTGTTGGGCTACGATAGCATGTTGACGCTCGATTTCAGAGCGTTGACGCATCTCGTTGGCAACCTTGGTTTGTTCTACGGCCTCTTCACGCTGCTCATCGGAAATCTTCTTCTGTTCGTAAGCAATTTCCTCCATTTGCTTGCTGACACTTTGCAGAACGGCAGACTGCTTGTCGCGTCGTTGAAGGTCAGACAGTTCGGCTTCCAACTCGTTGGACCTTTGTTGCTCTTGATCGTATTTCAGGTAGAGACCTACACAGGCGATGGCCAGTAGCAACACGAGGACCACGCCGGCTATCTTAATAATCTTCATGCTTTTCGCTTGAGGGCCATCAACGTAATGTCATCGCTCTGTGGAGCATTTCCTGCAAAGGCCCTGACATCCTCCAGTTGTCCGTTAATAATCTCCTGACAACTCTTACCAGCCAACTTCTCCAACATGTTTAGCATACGCTCATCGCCATATTCTTCCCATTGTTCATTGAATGCCTCGTTGACACCGTCTGTGTACATCAGCAGCGTGTCACCCACATTCAGCTGTGCCGTATGATTATGATACTCCATGCCTTCAACGCCACCAACCATGCAGTCGGTGCTTATGGGCATCATCTCAACATTTCCGTTCGCTCTGAGGATGAAGGGCGAGTTATGTCCGCCATTGCTATAGTCCAGTTCGCCCGTCTTGATGTTGTAGATGGCGTAGAATACCGTTACGAACATACAGTCAACCGACTCTTTACTCAACAGGTCGTTTGATTTCGACAGGCACGCCCCAGGCGTTCCACCTTGCAGTCCGATCGTCCTGATAAGGGTTCTGCTCACGGCCATGAAGATGGCGGCAGGAATACCTTTTCCGCTGACATCGGCCATGACCACACCAATGTGGTCTTCGTCAATACGGAAGAAATCGTAGAAGTCTCCACCCACATCTTTGGCTGGTGTCATCAGTGCTGCCAAGTCCAGTTCACGCTCATTCTCAGGAAATGGTGGGAAGATGCGCGGCAGGATAGCCTGTTGAATCTCAGCGGCCACTGCCAAGTCGGTCTTCAGTGACTCCAGCTGACTGTGTTCCTCCTGTGCTTTCTTGATATAGTCTATCTGTTCAATAGCCTTTTCTATGGTAACGCTCAGGTCGTCCAGGTCGATGGGCTTGGTGGCAAAGTCAAATGCTCCGTTGTTCATCGCCGAGCGGATATTGCCCATATCACCGTAGGCACTTACCATGATACATTTTAGGGCAGGATTTTGCATCTCGTTAATCTTGGTGAGAAGTGTGAGGCCGTCCATTTCCGGCATGTTGATATCCGACAAGATGATGTCGATGTCTTTTTGCTGGAGCAATATAGTAAGTGCCTCAAGGCCGTTGTGCGCGAAATGGAACTCGTATTCGCCCTTACGTATTTTTCTACGGAAGTACTGCGTTAATAGCAGTTCGAGGTCCATTTCGTCGTCAACACTAAGTATTTTTACTGGTAATTTCATTTTTACAATTTATTGTACGGGTACTTATTTATAAATAATGTTGCAAAAGTAGCAATTTTTTATTAAATATGCAAACAAATGCCGAAAATTCGAATTATTTATTGTAACTTTGCCGTCAAGATGGCAAATTTACATATTTTTAACCCTGAACACGATATTGCCTTGGCCTCCAATTTGGCAAATTTCACAGCTCCTCATGCCGGTAGGCAGTTGAGGGCCGACTTGGGATTTCTCCCTTCTATATGGGCCAAAGAGGACGATTTCATACTGGTTGACCATGTAGAATATGCTGAGAAGGCATGCAAAAGGTTCCGTTACCGTAAGTGCCAAAGACTGGTAGAAACCCTTCCAGACAGCGACATCGAGCGTATCAGCGTTTGGGGATGGGACAAAGCCCTGAAAGCGACATTGAGGCGAAAGGGCGTTGCAGAGTCGTTGCTCCCTACTGACGAACAGCTTGAGCATATCCGTCAGCTGTCTCATCGTCGTACATCAGCCCGTCTGTTACCCCTTTTACAGACAAAGGGTACTGTAGGCGAATCTTTCGAGTGCACGAAGCCGGAAGAGGTGGAGACGCTCCTGCAAAAATACGGACAGATTGTATTAAAGGCTCCTTGGTCGTCAAGTGGGCGAGGACTCCGCTTTTGCGACGCTGCGCGTCTAGTGGATAGTGAAAAATTGATAATGAATAATTGGTTCCGTAACCTTGTTGAGCGTCAGGGCTCTGTGATGGTTGAGCCTTACTATGCTAAGGTGAAGGACTTCGGCATGGAGTTTTCTGCCGATGGACAAGGGAACATTCACTATGAAGGACTTTCTCTGTTCCACACCGTTAATGGGGCTTATATGGGTAACATCTTGGCGACGGAACGTGCTAAGCAAGAAATGTTAAGTCGTTATATCCCAGATGATTTTATAGCATGCATTCGAGAAAAGATTATATCATGTCTTGACTTGGGCGACTATGAAGGCCCCTTTGGCATTGACATGATGATTGTCAAGTCTGCCGATGGCTTCCTGTTGCATCCCTGTGTGGAAATCAATTTGCGAAGAACGATGGGCCATGTTGCCCTCTCGCTGACACCTGAGGATGATGAAATGACGAAGGTAATGCGCATAGAACTGACAGATCATTACAAACTCAAAATAAACAAACTATGAGAAAAACTATTTTTACAATTCTTGCACTCTCTACGCTCACGGTGAGTGCTCAGTACAAGTCGCAGGTATGGTCGCCCGACAACGGGGACGGCACCTATACCAATCCAGTGATTAACGCCGACTATTCCGACCCCGATGTCTGCGTAGGTGCCTCGGGTGAAGACTATTACATGACGGCTTCTTCTTTCCAGTGTACTCCTGGTCTGCCCATTCTTCATTCCAAGGACCTGGTGAACTGGGAGATTGTCGGTTATGCCCTGAAGAATTTGTATGAGGGTGACGAACAGTTGCTCAGTCATTTCAGCACGCCCCAGCATGGTGCTGGTGTGTGGGCTCCCAGCATCCGCTTCCATCAGGGCTGGTACTACATCTATTGGGGCGACCCTGACTATGGTGTATATATGGTGAAAACGCAGCATCCAGAAGGTGAGTGGGAAAAGCCTGTCTGCGTCATCAAGGGTAAGGGATATATTGACACCACACCTCTTTGGGACGAGGATGGACGTTGCTATCTGGTGAACGGATGGGCTAATTCTCGCTCTAAGTTTGCCTCAGTACTTACCGTTCGCGAGATGTCTGCTGATGGTACAAAGGCTATTGGTCAGCCTGTCATCGTGTTTGACGGCAATGGCACGGAGAACCGCACCTGCGAAGGTCCTAAGTTCTATAAGCGCGATGGCTGGTATTGGATTATGTGTCCTGCAGGCGGTGTTCCTGACGGTTTCCAGTTGGCCATGCGAAGCAAGAGCCCTTACGGTCCGTATGAGCATAAGATAGTATTGGCACAGGGAAAGTCGAATATCAACGGCCCTCACCAGGGTGGTTGGGTGCATACCAAGTACGGAGAAGACTGGTTTGTACACTTCCAGGACAAGGAGGCTTACGGTCGTGTGGTTCACCTGAATCCTGTCGATTGGTCAACAGGGTGGCCTGTCATGGGTAAGAAGGGTGAGCCCGTCACCACTTATAAAAAGCCAATATCCAATAACCAATATCCAATAACCAACCCTGTTGAGAGTGACGAGTTCGATGCTCCCGTCATTGGCAAACAATGGGAATGGCATGCCAATTACGACGAGAAATTTGGTGTACCTACTGCTTTTGGCACCATGCGCATCTATACTTATAAGTTGTCAACGAATTGGAAGAACCTATGGGAAGTCCCCAATCTGTTCCTGCAAAAGACCCCAGCCGACGAGTTCACCGTTACCACCAAGCTTCGTTTCACCTCGAAGGCCGATGGTCAGATGGGTGGTCTCATCATGATGGGACATAACTATCAGGCGTTGGTGGTAAAAAGGGTAGGGAAGGAGTTCCAACTGCTGGTGCTCTCCTGCGAGGATGCCGATCGTGGCAAGGCTCAGAAGGAAGAACTCGTTGCCACGCTGAAGCCCACTGCCGAGGATAAGATAGACTACAAGCCAGGCATTCACGAAGACATCTACCTGCGCCTCAAGGTCACCAATGCTGAAGCTGGAGTTGCTCATGGTGGCAGTCCAAAGGTCAGCTTCGCCTGGAGTCAGAACGGCAAGAAGTTCAAGGATTGTGACGGCTCCTACACCATGAAACAAGGCAAGTGGATAGGTGCCAAGTTCGGTTTCGTCTCCGTCGATACCAATCCCAAGACCGACCGTGGCTGGCTGGATGCCGACTGGATTCGCATCACCAAATAAGCACCCCTTTATTCATAAGTAAACATAAATGGGACCGACATTTCTGCCAGTCCCATTTCTCATTTCTTTCATTAGTAACACGGGGTCAGGCACGGTGTTACATGATTATCCTAGTCTTTTACTTCCAAGAGTTTCTGCTTGATGTACTCCTGAATATCGTAAGGTGTGACATCATAAACAGGATGAAGTTGTATAAACACTTTGTCTTTCCTAAACCGCTCTCCATCGCACAACATTGCAAGAAGATTCTTTCTTTTAAGAAGGTGTCCGGAGTGTTCCAAAGCCATTTCTATCATTTCCTGAATATCTACTCCTTCATGCAGGACGGTGTAGATATCATAATAATCACGGAACTTGCTGCGACGAAGCATAGCTTCCATCTTCATCGCCCCTATAGACTTGATGTCTGCCAATTGCAAGTTGTTCTTAAAAGGAATCACTTGCATTGAAGGAATTCGCTTCCTAGGAGCAGCATAAAAAGATAATTTCACGCCCTCGACAACAAAACTCACGAAATTAAAGCCTCCAATCTCCATAGAGTCAATATTGGCGACAGATTCTATTTCTCGCTTGATGGAGGATATAGGAACTTCCGGTTTATCTTTGGCAGACTTCTTCCAGCACATAAAGTCTAAGTCCTCGCTTTGGCGTTTGTTCAACTGCAAACTTAATGCAGTGCCTCCTATCAAGACAAAAGGCTTGATACACTCTAAACTAGTGATGCGTTCAAAGACTTCCAATGTCTGAGGTGCTAGTCCGTTCATGCTGCCATACGTTTATTGAGTATGCGAGTTTCCATTGACTTCACGTATGCCCCTGGTTTTTTCATATGGAAATACCACCATGCTATGAATTTATTAAGCACATAATAGCGGTCACCTAAAGGAATGACATTCTGAATCCAGGCATTCTTCACAAACTTATAAGAATATATTTGGAAAAGTTTGTCAATGTCGTCTAAATCAAGATGCATAATAACCAATTCTACCAAGATGTCATCAGGTACATCTTTGATAGCATCTACATCATACGACCAAAAGGCGTTCGCTTGTTTGAGTCGTTTAATCAGATATCGTTTTATATTGTTCTCTTGCATCGTAACTTATTTTTTCGTGGGCAAAATTAAGAAAAAAAGACGGAAGTTCCAAATTCTTGGAGAGAAATCATCATTATTTTTTATGGCTGCTTTCAAAAATAGAGCAGGGGGCCGACATTTCTGTCAGCCCCCATACATTACGCCATACACGAGGTTACTCCCATCGTGGTCTTTTTCTACTTTCTCTTACTCACCTAAGGATTGGAAGGCTGAATTTGACGGAAAAAATCGTGAAAACGGGTGCTTAAAAAAAACTAAAAAAAGAAGAAATTTTGCAAAATTTGGCTGTTTTCCAAAGAAAAAAACTATCTTTGTAACCAAATGATTCTTAAATAGAATAGCTATGACAATTATCAATACCTAAAAATCGAAAGATGATGAAGACTAAAATCCGAAAATACCTGTATTCCGCCGTCCTGATAATCGGGGCAGCGTTGATGATGGCCGCTTGTGCGGTTGAGCGTGACAATGCTTCGGGTGGCAGCCCGACGGTAAATCCTGGCGACGACCCGGCAACAGACCAGTTGCTGGTGAAGGTGACTGCCGATGTGCCTACCGCCGTGTTGAGCCAGTTTGACGCAACCTCCATGGGTGGTGCTTTGGTGCGCCGTCTTGGACAGACAACCAGTGAGATTACCCCTGAGACGAAGATGGTGCTCATCAAGGGCGAGGACATCCTGGGCCGTCCGCTAAAGGAGTGGCTTGAGGCCGCCAAGATATACCTGCGCGGAGGCTATCTCGCCATAGAGAAGCCTCACAATGCCCATCTGGTGAATTTCATGGAGCAGTTGGCCGACAAGATGGCAAAGGCGGAGGACGAGCTGATGCTGAACAACGGCATTAGCATTGTGCGCCCTGTCGTCGGCAATACGGCAACGAAGTCGGACGTGGCCGCCCGCTTTAAGGCCCGCATCGCCAACATCGAGGCAAGGGCTGACCGGCGTGCTGCCGGCGAGAAGGAGGCTGTTGCCGAACTGGTTATCTTTGCCAACAACGGATATTACAGCTGTGCACCCGCGGCAACGAATAACATCCTCGTCCGAACGACGGATAAGAATGGCAATGTGACGACCAAGGAGGAGCGCGTCAAGGTGGAACCTACAATGCGCGAATCGGGACTGCAGGCCGACGGAGCCGCCCAGTGGCTCAACACGCGCGACGAGGCACAGCAGATGCGTCGTGCCAGTCGCAGAGCCAGCGGCAGCGATGCTATCAACGACCTGATGAGCGCCGACGAGGAACACCACTATCAGGCCCCCCTGTGTGGCTATGTACCTCCTTTTTCCTATCCCCATCGTATCAATGGTTTTAATGAGATTTTCCGTACCTGGGGTGTCCACAACATGGAGACCAAGAAGGACTATTATTTCATAGAGCAGAAAATAGTGGCATCTGTCGGTGGCAAACAGGAAGGCGATGACTGTTTTAACCCTGCCAAGACCCTCTATTACGGTCCTTACGAGGAGGATAAATTCTATGATGATGTGTCCTATGGTTCCTGGTTCAGCGGTGGCCAGTACAGCATGGACCTTTCGGGTAAGGGAAATGTTCAGCTGGAGGACGCCAAGCCGTCCACTGACAACAACGAGGGCAGCACGACCGTCAGCGTGGGCACCTTTGAGGCAACCACTAAAACCATCGGTGGTACCATCACGCCCGGTTACACTCAAAAAACGGGATCCAGCATTACAGGTTCAGGCACTTTCTCTACAGGCTATACGCAAGGCAATGCTTTCTTCATGGGCAGCACCGTCAACTATAAGGAGCTGGCCTGCAAGAAGAATACCGACGGCACGAAGGTCAGTTGGACCTACAGCTGCGGTTCCGACATGATGGAAGGCGACTGGGACGAACACCCCTTGGCTCCCGATGTGCTTACCGGCGATGTGGACCTCGACAACCAGATATGCTGGTCAGTGAGCAATCCTGAGGGGAACTACAATCTGACCATCGAACAGAATATACCGATGAACACCCTTCAGTCCGATGAGGATTCAGAAGAAAAACAAATCATTGAAACCATTGTAGATGCTTTGGAAAACGCCGATCCACTCTCGTTCACATTGCCTGTTCCCAACCGTTCGAAACAGATATGGAACATGGACGTGACCTTCCCCGAAATTACTCAGGACGGGTATAATGAGGTGAAACCCAAGCTGACCGCTGCCCTGCAAAACCAGTTCCCCAGCGTCTATCAGCCGGAACTCTTATTGGCAGACCAGACTCCCGAGAGCGAGAACACCATCAAGCAGGTTGTCAATATATCGAAGAACCTGTTGACGGACGCAAACGCCCTGCAGACGCTGCGCGAGTATGCACTGACCTACAAAATTAGTCAGTTCACCATCAAGTGGTACTGCTCGGGTACGACTCATAACACCTTCCAGCTGACCGTCAATGCAGAGGGCGACCCCATCGTCCCAGGCGCGGAAATTACGCGCGACCCTGTTGACCTTTCCAAGCTTACCGCAGACTATGTGGCGCAGGACGGCGACGTGCTGACCGGAACGCTCGGCGGCAACTATCAGATATCCCTTGCCCCAGGAGCCGTCGTTACGCTGAACGGCGTGACCATCAACGGCACGAACGATGGCAACTACAACTGGGCAGGTATTACGTTAACGGGCAATGCTATCCTCGTGTTGGCAGACGGGTCTAAGAATGTTGTCAAAGGATTTTTCGAGGACGCCCCGGGAATCCTTATTCCTCCAGCATGTACGCTCATCATCCAAGGCAATACGGGAACCCTCGATGCCAGCAGCAACGGAGGAGGCTGCGGTATCGGTTGCCATCACTATCTTAATGGTGGCAACATCGAGATTCAGGGTGGCGTCATAACAGCTACAGGAGGAGTTGGTTGTGCAGGAATCGGTGCATCATCGGGCCATCTTTGTGGTAATATCAATATCAGCGGAGGCACGGTAACCGCCCAGGGTGGCCTTTATGCTTCCGGTATTGGCAGTGGACGCTTAGCTAATGAGAATGATAAATCCGTATGCGGTACGATTACGATTTCTGGTGGTACGGTGACAGCTACCGGCGGCTCAGATAATGACACTGCAAATGAAGGAGCTGCTGGTATTGGTTCCGGATTCTACGGAAAGGCAGGAGACATCATTTTGAGCGGTGGCACCATCACGGCCACAGCAGGTGGAGATGGTTATGGAATTGGCGCCGGACATGGCGGTTCTTGTGATAATATCACGATCACGAAAGGGGTCACCAGCGTAACCGTAACAGGTGATATCGGTGGTGCTAGAGGTTCCGTCACCATCGAGGAAGGCGCCAATGTAATCAAGAAATAAAACTAAAGAGGATATGTTCACCAGAACACATCCTCTTTTCTTTTCACTTAACACTTCACTCTAAAGAGCGATGGGTCCGTACCCCATACAACTGGTGGTACCCAGTGCAGTCAGGAAGGCTGTGAGAGCGGCTACTACTACCTTCACCACTACCTCAATCAATCGATTCTTCTTCATAATTCTCAATTCTCCGCTCGACCTTTGGTCGCTTTGTACCTTTAGGTCAAAGAACTCTCAATTCTCAATTAGCGAATGCGTTAATCTCCGTCTCCCAGGTCGTCGTTGTTGCCACCACCCTGGTTCTGACCACCACCGTTCTCGCCGTTCTGGTTCTGGTTCTCACCGCCGTTCTCGTTGTCCTCGATGTCGCCGTCGTCCGCACTGGTCACACGCTTCACCTCTTCGCCGTTGCGGTCGTAGCAGGTGATGACGATAGCCGTGTTCTTCAGCTCGTCCTTCAGGTCCACGTCGGGAGTGAAGATGATGCGGGTAATCAGACCGGTCTTCACCTTGTTCACGTCCTCCACGGACTTCGAGCGCAGTCCGAAGCGCATGGTACCCAGTCCGGGCAGTGCCACGCTGTGGCCTTCGGTAGCCCACGCCTTGATCACCTCACCGGCTGCATCCCAGCATGCCTGCATCACGCCCTGGCTCACGCCGCTGCGCAGGGCAGCCTCCTTGATCACCTTCTTCTGGTTCAGGCTCGAATACTGTTCGGGCGACATCACGTAGCGATAAACGCCGGGGTCGTTCGGGTCC
>CACXTX010000027.1 GCA_902770635.1 uncultured Prevotellaceae bacterium
GAACGGCCCCAAGGACCAGGGACATTTCGACACCCACGAGATGCACGATATTCCCGATGATACCTCGTTCCTCGAGATGCTTGACATCCTGAACGAGGAACTCATCAACGAAGGCAAGGAGCCCTTCGTATTCGACCACGACTGCCGCGAGGGTATCTGCGGTATGTGCTCACTCTACATCAACGGTACGCCTCACGGTCTGACCGAGCGTGGTGCCACTACCTGTCAGCTGTATATGCGTCGCTTCAACGATGGTGATGTCATCACCGTCGAGCCTTGGCGCTCAGCAGCCTTCCCCGTTATCAAGGACTGTATGGTTGACCGCAACGCCTTCGATAAGATTATCCAGGCTGGCGGCTACACCACCATCCGTACCGGTCAGGCTCAGGATGCCAACGCTATCCTGATTCCCAAGGAGGATGCTGACGAGGCTATGGACTGCGCATCTTGCATCGGCTGTGGCGCTTGCGTAGCAGCTTGTAAGAACGGCTCTGCCATGCTATTCGTATCGTCTAAGGTATCTCAGCTCGCCCTGCTTCCCCAGGGTCGCGTAGAGGCTGCCCGCCGTGTGAAGAACATGATTGCCAAGATGGACGAGCTCGGCTTCGGTAACTGCACCAACACCCGCGCTTGCGAGGCTGTCTGCCCGAAGAACGAGACCATCGCCAACATCGCTCGTCTGAACCGCGAGATGATTAAGGCTAAGATGGCTGATTAAGTCCACCTTATTAATTATAAAGCGCCACAGACTCAACACCTGTGGCGCTTTTTCTAAAAAAAGGGATATGAATCATAAAGACAAAATCACCGAACAGCCCTCACATTTCAACCACCTCGAACAAATGTCGGTCGCTGAATTGCTACACCATATCAATGATGAGGATGCCTTGGTGGCTGAGGCTGTACAAAGGGCGATACCACAGATTGAGGCCTTGGTACAAGCCATTGAACCACGTCTCAAACGTGGTGGACGGCTTTTTTACTTAGGAGCTGGAACCAGTGGACGACTGGGCGTGTTGGATGCCAGCGAACTGCCTCCCACTTTCGGTGTTCCTGCCGACTGGGTCATTGCCGTCATTGCGGGAGGCGACGAGGCACTGCGTCATGCCGTTGAGAAGGCTGAGGACGATGCCAAGCAGGGATGGCAGGACATACTCTCATATCAGCCTACCATTGATGACACCGTCATCGGTATAGCTGCTTCTGGAACAACTCCTTATGTGGTTGGTGCTGTCAAAGAGTCCCGCAAGCACGGCTTGTTGACGGGTTGTATCACTAGCAATCCCCATACCCCTTTAGCTGAAGCGTCCGACTATCCCGTCGAGACCATTGTCGGTCCTGAGTTTGTCACAGGTTCCAGTAGGATGAAGAGTGGTACGGCACAGAAAATGGTGCTCAACATGATTTCCACCTCCCTCATGATTCGTCTTGGCCGTGTCAAGGGCAACCGCATGGTGAAGATGCAACTGACCAATGCCAAACTGGTTGATCGTGGTACCCGCATGATTCAGGAATCCCTTGGCATCCCCTATGCCGAAGCCGAACACTACCTTCTCGAAGCCGGTAGTGTTGACCGTGTGCTCAAATCCCGTAAAAAACACTAATCTTCAAAGTTCTTTTTTGTTCCCTGAGGGGGTGGGGAGATGTGTGATGGAAGAATAATTATTGCGATAAGATGAAGCAAGGCGAGATATATTCAGCAGCCCAACTGGCGGCATTCATTCAAGAGGTGGGATTCCTCCCCCTGTTAGACAGTGGCATAGAAGGCTATTCTGCGGAAGAGATGGTGGCCGACGACTGCCGCTATGTGGTATTCGACGATGGCGGGTGGGACTGGCCGCTGTGGAAGTGGAAAGGTCCCATCGTGTCGGACGGCAGTTGCGTTTACGGCAAGTTCTTCAATAAGAAAGCCGGGTTCGTCAGCCGCGAGTGGTGGCCCGACTTCTGCAACTACCGTCGCAGCAAGTATCCTGTGCCTGAGGAAGGAACCGTTGACGACATCATCCTGACGACCCTTCGCGAACGCGGCAGCCTCATTACCCGCGAACTGCGTGCGGCCTGTGGCTTCGACGGTCCCAAGATGCGCAGCAAGTTTGATGGCTACGTCACCCGCCTGCAAATGGCCTGCCTGATAGTCACCGAGGACTTTGTATATCCCACTGACAAGCATGGGCGGGAATACGGCTGGGGATGGTCGCTGCTCACCACTCCCGAGTCGCTCATGGGTCATGACGGATTCCATTGTCCACGAACCCCGGAGGAGTCCTGTCAACTCATTATTTCCCACTTCCGAACCCTTCAGCCGATGGCTTCCGAAAAACAACTGCGGCGGCTGATAGGCTGACTTGATTATTGGCAGATTATTTGTTTTTATCAAAAAAATGTTGTAGTTTTGCAACTCAAGCTCATCTGGATCATGCAAGACTAATAAATAATAGAAGGTATGAAGGACTATCCCGACAGGATGACGGCCGAGCAGGCCAAGAGGTTTGGCAGGGATGTGCTGGACATTGTAGCGCAGATTCCCCGTGGCATGGTGACGACCTACGGGCATATAGCAGTGTTGGCGGGATGGCCGAGTCATGCGAGAATGGTGGGACGGACATTGCGATATACGCCCGGAGCAGAACGTCTGCCATGCCACCGGGTGGTGAACAAAGAGGGGCGAACGGCACCAGGATGGAGCCGTCAGCGGACATTGCTGGAGGAAGAAGGTGTGGCTTTTAAGTCTAACGGACATGTGGATATGCAGCGGCACTTTTGGGAACCGGAAGGTTTATGATGTTTTTAAAAATATAACGACTATGAACATTGGAGACAAGGCGCCCGAAATACTGGGCAAAGACGAACAGGGACGGGACATCCGTCTGAGTGATTACAAGGGACGCAAGTTGGTGTTGTATTTCTATCCTAAGGACAATACCAGCGGCTGTACGGCTGAGGCATGCAGCCTGAGAGACCATTATGGCGAACTGCAGGGCGCAGGCTACGAGGTGGTGGGCGTGAGCAAGGACTCGGCAGCCTCGCACGTCAAATTCAAGGAGAAGCACGAGCTGCCCTTCCCCCTGATTGCCGATGTGGATAAGACGCTGATGCAGGCGATGGGTGCCTGGGGAGAGAAGGTGATGTATGGCAAGAAGACCGAGGGCACCATCCGCACCACCTTTATTATTAATGAGGAAGGCATTATCGATCAGATTTTTGTTGGCAAGCAGGTGAAGACCAAGGAGCACGCCGAACAAATACTGAACAAATAAAGCCGTCACTTTACCTTCCAGACGTTCAGCACGATGCCGTTGAACGACTTGGTCCATTCCGGCTGGCAGACGAAGAGGGCATTGTTCAGCCACGCATAGCGGCTGTCTGCCGGAGCCTCGAATTGGGGCGCTGCCTTGAAGTAGAACGTCGGTTGACCGTTGGCATCCTTTCCGTTATAGATGATGCCGCGGTTTCTGACGTGGATGTTCACCCCATCATCGGTACGAATGCAGTAGATGGCCTCCAGTTCCGTCCTGCTGCCGTCAGCAGAGCCCAACTGGTAGTCGGCACCCCCGTTCAGTATGGTGCCTTTTATAGATGGCCCCTCAAACGTACCGCCCGTAATCGGAATGACGAGTCGTTTGCCATGAGGCGTATCACCCACGCTGTAAGCCTGGTCTATGTGTACTCTCAGTTGCAGGGCAAACTCCAGCTGCGGGGTGTCCTTGGGTGGATAGGTCTGTGCCTGAAGGTTCACAAGACAGATCGTCAGCACCATCATCATGAATAGTCGTTTCTTGAACATTTTAATTTCGTATTTAGTAATTACTTTCTTTGCTGCTATTTCTGCGCTCAGCCATTTGGCTTAACTCCTTTAACTTCCCTAACTTCTTTAACTCCTTTAACTTCTTTAACTTCCTTAACTCCTTTAACTCCTTTAACTTCCCTAATTAATCGGCCTTGCGGGTAATCTGCCTTACCGGGAAGGTGAAATAGGTGTCGGGGAAGGGCTCGTCAGCCAGCGTGAAGTGCCACCATTCGGTGTCCAAGGGCTTGAAGCCGTGTTTTAACATGACGCGGCGCAACAGCATGCGGTGCTGGAACTGCTCCTCGGTAATGCTGTCGTTCGGCGTATATTCAAACGTTTCTGGATTGCCGCCGAAGTCCGGATGGCTCTCATCGCCAAACCAGTCGAAGGTGCCACCCATGTCCAGCTCCCTCTCGGTGTTCATGTCAAAGAGTGTCAGGTCCACCGTCGAACCGCGGGTGTGACCGCTTTTCTCCATGATATAGCACTGTGGGAAGAGCACCTCCTTCTCCAGATGTGGATAGAAGTAATGCTTCATCAGCGTGTCGTTGACATCCTTTGACCAGCGGACAAAGTGGTCCACCGCCTTCTGAGGACGGTAGGCATCGTATATCTTCAGTCGATAACCCATCTTCATCACCTCTTTGCTCACCGCCTGCAAACTGTCGGCAGCCTGTTTGGTCAGCAAAGCCGTAGGCTCTTCATAACCGTCGATACGCTTACCCACAAAGTTGTAAGTGGTGAAATAGCGTATCTCCAAGATAGCATCGGGCACCGCATCCGTCAAGGTGACAAACTCACTTCTGTCGTTGGGCATCACTATCTTGCCCGGCTTGTCAGAGCAAGCCATCAGCAGGATAGCAGTCAGCAATAAAAGTCCAATCCTTTTCATCATACTTATTATTAATAATGTAATTTGCTGCAAAGATAATTTTTTTTCTGTACATTTTCCTTATGAAATGAATAATTTTTGTTGCCGCTGATTTTTTTCCTCTTAGATGGGCTACATCCCGGAAATGAAAATAAATCTTATTTTATTTTGCATTTCAAACGATTTGCACTACCTTTGCCTGCAAATAATTGAAACAACCAATTTTAATTCGAGAATTGTTATGAAGAAATTAAGTATTTTTGGAGGGCTGTTCGTGTTGTTGTGCACCATGATAGCCTGTGGTGACAAGACGAAGAGTAACCCTGAGGCAGACTCACTGCGTACGGAACTGACAGAACAGATGGAGGCTATGGACGAGATGAACCTCTTCCTGGATGCCGTGAACATGAGCATGGACAGTGTGGTGGACATGGAAGGCACCGTGCTGCGTACATCGGGAGAAAGTCCACTGTCGCGCAAAGAACAGATCAAGCAGAACATGGAGGCTTACAAGAAGATTCTGGAGCAGCAGCGCGAGCGTCTGAACATTCTGGAGAAGAAGCTGAGCGACAGCAATGCTTACTCTGAGAAGATGAAGAAGACTATTGAGTCCTTGAAGCAGCAGTTGGAAGAGAAGGACGCAGCTATTGCCAAGTTGTCTGAGGAACTGGAGCAGCGTAACTACCAGATAGAAGAGCTGAAAGACAATGTTGACCAGTTGAATGTTCAGGTAGCCGAGCAGGAGGAAGACATCAAGGCGAAGGCTGAGGAGATAGATCAGAGGACCAACCAGATGAACGAGGTCTACTACTTTATGGGCGACAAGAATGCACTGAAGGACGCCGGCCTGGCCGAGAGCGGTTTCTTAAAGAAACTGAAACTGAATACTTCGAACTTCAACAAGAACCTGTTTAAGAAGATTGATAAACGCGATACCAAGATCATCTCGATTCCCAGCAAAAAGGCTGAGGTGATGACACCAATGCCAGAAGGGTCTTATAAGATTAACAAGACTGGCGACAACTCGTCAGAACTGGTAATTACCGACCCTACTCGTTTCTGGAGCGTATCTCCCTATCTCGTTATCAGATATTAAGAATAGTGTTTCTATAAAGAAAACGCCTGACTTGCTTTTTGAGTCAGGCGTTATCTTTTTGTGTATGGCCTCATAAATAAAAGATAGCTTCGGGTCCCATGCAGAACAGTAGGTCAAGGATGCTCAGGTTAGGCTGGAAGCCGTGCTTTTGCTGGAACACCTGCCAGTAGGGACGAGGCTTGAAATCGCTGTCAGGCAGTGGGTGCTTGGCGTGGATAACCTCTCTAAAGTCGTTAGGATGCTGTTTCACATAATCCGTTGTATATTCCACCTGTGGCTGAATGTCTATCAGTTGGCAGACGGTTTGGCGGATGGCCTCGTTGAAATCGACGAGGTAGTCGTAACGCTTCTCGAAAAAGGGGCGGATGTCGTCAGCGTAGTACTCAAAGAAGGGACTCTCGCTGTAAGCCGACTGTAATGCGTTCCAATGAATGCGTCGCCACTGGTTATGGTCACTGATGCGAAGGTCTTTCACCAACGCCTTCTCGTCAGTATGCTCTACAGGAACCGTCAGTGCCTGCAGACCGTTGGTAGTTGCTATGACACAGCGGTTGCGGTAGGTCTGCTTCTGGTAGGAGTCGTATTGCTCGATGATACAATGGTCAAAGCGGCATAGTTTCTGATACCACTGTACTGGGCCAAAGTAGGTTGTCTGCAGAAGGGCCGTCGTCATTGCAGTCTGATGTTTTTGCGGTTATAGAGTACGGTGACCACACGTCCTACAATGTTGCTTTCTGGGATGAATCCCAAGTGGCGTGAATCTACGGGGTTCTTCTGGTTAATGGCTTCCAGCCAGTAGTAGTCCGTCTTGGCGCAAGTCTTCAGTCCTGGCACCAGCAGTGGGCCGTTGATGGTATGGATAGTATCGCCTGGAATAGCCGTACAACGGGCAATGAAGATACCTTTGGCGGAGTCGTCAGGCAAGTTAAAGGCTATGATGTCGCCCTTTGCTACGGGTTTTCTCATCAGTCTGCTATAAGGTAACACGCCATTGCCTGCAATACGCATGCCATAGCTGCAACGGTTAATCAGCAGCTGGTCGCCATTCTGATAGAGTGGGGCAAGTCCGTTACCATTTACACTATGTACAGAAACGACTAAAGTACGAGCTACCAGCATCAGCGCGAAAGCTGATGCAAAGGAAATTACGTACTTCAGCCATTTTGCCATACTTCTTACATCTTACGTCTTCCCTCTAACTTCACTTGATATTATCCACGAAGCGGAACAGTCGGTTCCAGCGGATACCTGAAAAACCACTGCGGTCAGGGTCAGAACTCCACCAGATGAAGATGGGCTTGCCCACGATATGGTCTTCAGGAACAAAGCCCCAATAGCGCGAGTCGAGCGAGTTATGACGGTTGTCACCCTGCATCCAGTAGTAGTCCATCTTGAAGGTGTACTTCGTGGCTACCTGGTCGTTGATGTATATCTTGCCGTCCTTCACCTCCAGCTTGTTGCCTTCATAGGTTCGGATGGGGCGCTCATAGATGGGCAGGTTCTTCAGCGTCAGGTTAATGCTTTTGCCCTTGGCAGGAATCCAAATGGGACCATAGTTGTCGCGTGTCCAGTGCATATTGCCGTTCAGCGGATAGATGTCCAAGTCGTTGGCATCCGTATTCAGCGTAATGCTCTCCACGATGTCGGTACGCTTCTTCAGTTCCTTAACGGCGGCATTGGTCAGCGGCATATATCCTTGGGTGTTGAGGCTCATCAGGTCTTCCATCGTAATGCCCAGTTCCTTCATCAGGTCATCGTTCAGACGGTCTTTCAGCTTCACGTGGTAGGTGTACTGCACATTGTCGGGCTCCTTGTTGGGTTTCCCGTCCAGATAGACGATGTGGTCTTTGATTTGCAACGTCTGTCCTGGCAGACCCACACAGCGTTTCACGTAGTTCTCTCTGCGGTCGGCAGGGCGGGTGTCTATCAATCCATATTCCTGTGGGTTCTGCATGATAGCCTGTCGTCCTGCCTGATAGATGGTGTTGAAGTACAGGGGCAACTGCTCCTGCGTCAGCGAGTCAGGATTGGGACGCTGTGGATAGATTTGATAGCCCATCTGGTAGCACATCTGGTAGAAGTCGTAGGCCTGATACTGTGGAGCAGAACAGATGGTGTCGCCTGCAGGATAGTTGAACACCACGATGTCATTGAGCTGGATTTTGCCCAAACCCTTCACACGACGATAGTCCCAATGGGGCCATTCTATATACGACTTGCACTCAAACAGCGGCATCGTATGCTGTGTCAACGGCATCGTCAACGGTGTCTCTGGAATGCGGGGTCCGTAGCTCACCTTCGACACGAAGAGGTAGTCGCCCGTTAAGAGACTTTTCTCCAACGAACTTGATGGGATGACGTAGTTCTGGAAGAAAAACAGGTTGATGAAATAGACGGCAACGAGGGCGAATACCAATGCATCTACCCATGACATAATGAACTTCGTAGGACCTTCGGCATCCTTCCACCACTGCCACTTGATTTTCTTGGTGATATAGACGTCGTAGATGAACGGGATTACCAACAGTCCCCACCACGACTTAACCCAGTAGAGGAACAACAGGTACAGCACGAGCACACAAACGAACTTAGCCCACTGTACCGTCATATTCAGCTTTTTCTTTTTCTCCATATTTCTAATTTCTAGTATTTCTAGATGGTCTAGACTTGTCTAGATTATCTAGAATTTAAACATATCGCTGATGGTCAGCAGTCCTTGATGCTCCTTCGTATATTCTGCAGCCAGCACGGCACCCAGGGCAAAGCCCTGACGAGAGTGTGCATCATGGGTAATGGTGATGATGTCGGCCTCTGAGTCGTAGCGGACGGTATGGATGCCAGCCACCTCACCACGACGGATATGGTCTATGCGCAGCAGCTTCGGGTCGGTAGTGTCCTCGGCCCAAGCCTCTTTGCGGTCGATGTTCTCCAGGATACCCTCAGCCAGTGTGATAGCTGTTCCAGAAGGATGGTCCAGCTTATGCACATGATGGGTCTCCTCCATCTCCACATCGTATTGTGGGAACTGGTTCATAATCTTAGCGAGATACTTGTTGACAGCACTGAAGATAGCCACGCCTATCGAGAAGTTGGAAGCCCAGAACAACGTCTGTCCGTCCTCAGAGCACATGCGCTTTACGTCGTCGCCGTGCTCCTTCATCCATCCTGTACTGCCACTTACCACCTTCACATGGTGCTTAAAGGCTTTCAGGTAATTGCCGTAAGCTGCCTGGGGTGCCGTAAACTCTATCGCTACATCAGCACTTTTGAAAGCTTCGCTGTCAAAGTCGTCCTGGTTGTCGATGTCGATAATACTCACAATTTCATGACCACGACTGATGGCTATCTGCTCTATCATCTTGCCCATCTTGCCGTAGCCGATTAAAGCTATTCTCATAATATGTTCATGTATTAATACGGTGCAAAGGTACAATATTTAATTCATAATTCATAATTCATAATTCATAATTTAAATATTATTCGTATCTTTGCAGACATGTTAATCAATGAGAAGACACGAGATTTCATTCGTCAGCACGAAAATGACGATGTAAGAAAACTCGCATTACAGGGTTCTAAACATCAGGATGTTGACTTGCTATTGGCTTTGCAGCAGATAGCTGGGCGACAGACTGCCCGTAGGAAGTTGCCCATCTGGGGCGCTACCGATGACTTGTTCTATCCACCCCATCTGAACATGGAGCAATGTTCTTCGGAACAGACCGCTCGCTATAAAGCCAGCCTGTTGAAGGGAGGTCAGCGTTATGTAGATCTGACGGGCGGCTTTGGCGTCGATTTCTATTGGATGTCGCAGGGTTTTCGGGAGCGTATCTATGTGGAAAGGGACGAGGCGCTTTGTGCCATTGCCGAGCATAATTTCCACCTTTTAGGCCATGACTGTTCCGTTCGTTGCTGTGACACAGTAACATATCTGGCGGAGATGGAGCACGCCGATGTGGTCTTCCTCGATCCGGCTCGCCGTGATGAGCATGGGGCCCGCACTTTCGGTATAGCGGATTGCACGCCCAACCTATTGGAGTTATTGCCCCTCTTACGTGCAAAAGCCGACACCATTGTCGTGAAGCTCTCGCCAATGCTCGATTGGCGTAAGGCCATCGACGATATCCAGTCCTCCTCATCCACCACCTGTCATCCATCATCTTTCGTCAGCGAAGTACACATCGTCAGCGTTGACAACGAGTGCAAAGAACTCTTGCTCATTCTGAAAAACGAACAACGTGACAATTTGCGCTTGGTTTGTGTCAACAATGCCAGTGTGTTTGAAATAGTCCGAACCGCACGGACTGCCAGTCCGAACCGTACGGACTACGAGTCCGAACCGCACGGACTAAAAACGGCCTCCAGGGATGCTGTTGCCAACCATTACCTCTACGAGCCCAATGCCTCGGTGATGAAGGCGGGATGCTTCGAGGCGTTGGAAGAGCACTTTCCCGTCAGTCAGGTGTCGCCCAATTCCCACCTCTTCCTGAGTAACGAGGAAGTCAGCGGTTTTCCTGGTCGGGGCTTCCGTATTCTCGCTGTCACCTCCATGAACAAGAAGGAATTAAAGCCTGTCCTTGCTACCATCAGCCAGGCTAATATCGCCGTGCGCAACTTCCCGTTGAGCGCTCAACAGCTACGCCAGAAATTGAAAATAAAGGACGGTGGCGACACCTTTATCTTTGCCACTACGACCGCAGAAAGGGTGCATCAGCTCTTTATTTGCCGTAAAATAGGTTAAATTTTTGGGTGTTTGATATATTTTTCTTATCTTTGCTCGGAATTTAAAGTGCGAAAAGAAAGATGGGTGCAATAGAGATAAGGAAAGTTACCAGCAAAAAAGACCTCGATGCCTTCATTCAATTCCATTACGACTTGTATCGTGGCAATGAGTACGACGCCCCCAACCTGTATGCTGACGAGAAGCATACATTGAGCAAAGACAAGAATGCCGCCTTTGAGTTCTGCGAGGCCGAATATTTCCTGGCCTATCAGGACGACAGGGTGGTGGGTCGCATAGCAGGCATCATCAATCATCGTGCCAACGACCGTTGGGAGCGCAATAGTGTACGTTTCGGCTGGGTTGACTTCATCGATGATATTGAGGTGAGCCGGGCCTTGTTCGAAGCTGTCGAGCAATGGGGGCGTTCCAAGGGCATGACCGAGATAGTAGGTCCCTTGGGCTTTACCGATATGGATCCCGAGGGCATGCTGATCGAGGGCTTCGACCAGTTGGGCACGATGGCCACTATCTACAATTATCCTTACTATCCCCAGCACATCGAACGGTTGGGTGGCTTCGTCAAGGACAACGACTATGTGGAATACAAGCTCATCGTTCCCAAGGAGGGCATGCCCGAGAAGTTCCGCAAGGTAGCCGAGATGGTGATGAAGCGCTATAACCTGCATCCCGTCCACCCCAAGCGCAGTCAGGTGTTCGGCAAGGAACAATACGGTCGCAAGGTGCTTGATGTCATCAACAAGTCGTTTGGTCATCTGTATGGCTATTCTGAGATGACGGAGCGCCAGATGGACGAATACTTGAGAATGTACTTCCCTATGCTCGACATGGAGATGCTCTGTCTGATAGAAGACTGGAACACGCCCGACCATAAGGTCATTGGCTTGGGCATTTCGATTACCAATATGACGCGGGCCCTGCAGAAGTGCAAGAACGGACGCTTGTGGCCCTTCGGTTGGTGGCATTGTCTCCGGGCATTGAAGTTCCACCAGGCAGAGTGCCTCGACCTGATGTTGGTAGGATTCCTGCCGGAATACCAGCAGAAGGGAGCCAACGCCCTGTTGTTCTACGACCTCATTCCCCGTTTCCAGAAGTTTGGCTTCAAGTGGGGCGAGACCAATGTCGAGATGGAAACCAACGAGAAGGTGCAGTCACAATGGCAATATTTGGAACACATACAACATAAGAGAAGACGCTGTTACAAGAAAAACCTATGAGCGAAGAGAACACAATCATTGAAAACCAACAAGTAGAATATACGGACGACAATATCCGCCATCTGTCGGATATGGAACATGTCCGTACCCGTCCTGGTATGTATATCGGCCGACTGGGCGACGGCTCGTTGCCCGAAGACGGCATCTATGTACTGCTGAAGGAGGTGATAGACAATAGTATCGACGAGTTCAAGATGAAGGCAGGCGACCGCATTGAAATCAATATCGACGACAACCTGCGTGTCTCCGTTCGCGACTACGGACGAGGCATCCCTCAGGGCAAGCTCATCGAGGCCGTCAGTGTGCTGAATACTGGTGGTAAGTACGACTCGAAGGCTTTCAAGAAGTCGGTGGGCCTGAACGGTGTGGGTGTCAAGGCCGTCAATGCGCTGAGTGCCCATTTCGAGGTAGCCAGCTATCGTGACGGCAAGGTACGCAAGGCCGCTTTCGAGCGCGGCGTCCTGTTAAGTGACGTGACGGAAGACTCGCAGGACGAGAATGGTACCTATATCTACTTCGAGCCCGACAACGATGCCAAGCTCTTCAAGGACTATCGGTTTCATGACGACATTGTGGAGAACATGTTGCGCAACTACACCTATCTGAATACCGGACTTGCCATCATGTACAACGGTCGGCGCATTCTCTCGCGTCACGGACTGGAAGACCTGCTGAAAGACCGCATGACCAATGACGCCCTCTATCCCATTGTCCACCTCAAAGGCGACGATATCGAGATAGCCTTCACCCATGCCAACCAGTATGGCGAGGAATACTACTCCTTCGTCAACGGCCAGCACACCACCCAGGGAGGAACCCACCAGAGTGCCTTCAAGGAGCATATTGCCAAGACCATCAAGGAGTTCTTTGGCAAATACGAGTATGGCGACATCCGTACGGGCATCGTGGCCGCCATAGCCATCAACGTCGAGGAACCCGTCTTCGAGAGTCAGACCAAGATCAAGCTGGGCTCTACCCAGATGGCCCCTGACGGGGATACTATTAATAAATATGTGGGCGACTTCATCAAGCAGCAGGTGGACAACTACCTGCATATCCATCAGGATGTGGCTGAGGTTATCGAGAACAAGGTCAAGGAGAGCGAGCGCGAGCGCAAGGCGATGGCAGGTGTGACGAAACTGGCCCGCGAGCGTTCGAAGAAAGCTAACCTGCACAATCGTAAGTTGCGCGACTGTCGCATTCATTTCTCCGATGTCAAGAACGACAAGAAGGAAGAGTCGTGCATCTTCATCACCGAGGGCGACTCTGCCAGCGGAAGCATCACCAAGAGCCGCGACGTCAACACACAGGCCGTCTTCTCCCTGCGCGGCAAGCCCCTCAACTCGTTCGGCCTCACCAAGAAGGTGGTCTATGAGAACGAGGAGTTCAACCTGTTGCAGGCAGCCCTCGACATCGAGGAAGGTCTGGACACCCTGCGTTACAACAAGGTCATCGTGGCTACCGATGCCGATGTTGACGGCATGCACATCCGTCTGCTCATCATCACCTTCTTCCTCCAGTTCTTCCCCGAGCTCATCAAGAAGGGTCACGTCTATGTGCTCCAGACACCCTTGTTCCGTGTTCGCAACAAGCGTACCAAGATCAAGAACAAGGAGATGCGCGAGGACGGCAAGAAGGGCGACTTCGTTACCCGCTATTGCTACAGCGAGGAAGAACGCCTGCAGGCTATCCAGGAGTTAGGTCCCGACCCCGAGATTACCCGGTTCAAAGGTCTTGGCGAAATCTCGCCCGAGGAGTTTGCCGGCTTCATTGGTCCCGACATGCGGCTCGAGCAGGTCACCCTGCATAAGAACGACCAGGTACAGAAACTGCTGGAGTACTATATGGGCAAGAACACCATGGAGCGTCAGAACTTCATTATCGACAACCTCGTCATCGAAGAGGACAGACCAGAAGAAGAAGCGTGAGAGACGGCTTATCCAGAATGAAAAATAAATATCTTTTTTTTGTAGCACTTATGCTAATTGCCCCCTCCTTTATAGGGAGGGATGGGGTGGGTCTTTTTGCCCAGATGCGCATCAATCTGGGAGCCGACTCCCCCTTGCGCAAACTGCAGATAGCCGAGATGGCCGTCAACAACCTGTATGTTGACAGTGTTGACGAACAGAAACTGGTGGAGGACGGTATCCGGGGCATGATAGAAAAGTTGGACCCCCATAGCAGTTACCTCACCGCTAAGGAGGTGAAACAAGCCAACGAACCCCTGCAGGGCAACTTCGAAGGCATCGGCGTACAGTTTAACATGGTGGAAGACACCCTGTTGGTCATCCAGCCCGTCAGCGGCGGACCTTCCGAGAAGATGGGCATCGTGGCCGGCGATCGTATCGTCAGCGTCAACGACACCGTCATAGCCGGTGTGAAGATGCCCCGCGAGGAGATTATGCGCCGCCTGCGCGGTCCCAAGGGTACCCGCGTCCACTTAGGCATTGTGCGTCGCGGCATCAGCGATACCCTTCGTTTCGTCGTTACCCGCGACAAGATACCCGTCAAGTCTATCGATGCCACCTATATGATTCGTCCGCAGGTGGGCTACATCCGCATTGGCAACTTCGGTGCCACCACCCACGACGAGTTCTGCGAGAGTCTGAAACGGCTGAAGCGGCAAGGCATGCAGTCGCTCATCCTCGACCTGCAGGAAAATGGCGGCGGTTACCTGCATGCCGCTGTGAACATTGCCAAGGAGTTCCTGGAGCGTGACGCCCTGATAGTCTATACCCAGGGCCGCCGTACCCAGCGCTCCGAATACAGGGCCAGCGGTGGCGGACTGTTCACCAAGGGCAAGGTCGTCGTCCTCGTCGACAGCTATACCGCCTCCGCCGCCGAAATCGTCTCTGGAGCTATCCAGGATCACGACCGCGGCATCATCGTCGGGCGCCGCACCTTCGGCAAAGGCCTCGTACAGCGGCCCATCGACCTGCCCGACGGTTCCATGATACGGCTCACCGTAGCCCATTACTACACCCCCTCGGGGCGTTGCATCCAGAAACCATACGAGAAAGGCAATCAGAAAGACTATGCCGAAGACATGCTCCACCGCCTGAAGAGTGGCGAGCTGATGAGTGCCGACAGCGTACACTTTGCCGACTCCCTGAAGTACTATACCCTGAACCAGCACCGTCTGGTCTATGGTGGTGGCGGCATCATGCCCGACGAGTTCGTACCCCTCGACACCCTGAAGTACACCAAGTACCATCGTCAGCTGGCAGCCAAGTCCGTCATCGTCACCGCCAACCTGCGTTATGTCGATGAGCACCGCCGCCAGTTACAACAGCAATACAAGACCTTCGACGACTTCCGCCTGCGCTTTGAAGTACCTCAACAACTCGTTGACCACATCAAAGCCGAAGGTGAAAAGCAGAATATCAAGCCCAAGGACGACGCCGAGCTGCAAGCCACCCTGCCCTTGCTGCGTATCCAGTTGAAGGCACTCATAGCCCGCGACCTGTGGGACATGGACGAATACTACTCCATCATGAACGACCTGAACGATACCGTCCAGCGCGCGCTGCAGCTCATCCTATAGCTTCACACTCGAGATGTCAACCAGACCGTTCACAATGGCATAGATGGTCAGTCCCGCAGGAGAGTGTATCTGCAACTTACGCGCAATGTTGCGACGATGCGTAATGACCGTATTCACCGATATGAACAAGTGGTCGGCAATGTCCTTGTTCGACATGCCCTGCACCAGCGCTATGATCACATCCTTCTCGCGGTCGCTCAGCGCATCAGACTGCTGACCCACGCCCGCCTTGAACACCATGTCCGTAATGTTACGCGACACGTCACTCTGCTTCGTCAACTGTTCCAACCGGCGAATGGCAGGCACAAAGACGTAGTCCTCCACCATGGCATGTTGGCGCAGCCACACCTCATTCTCATAAATGTCATGAAGCGTCGCGGTAAGCTGGTTGTTATGCTGGCCGTCCATGGGCAGATACTTGATAATCAACAACTTCAACTCCCTCAACTTCTTGTCCGCAGCACTGTGGTGCTTCGAGAACGTCTCCACGTTATAGTCGTTGGCAGGATGACCGTCTATCAGCGACTGGACGTATGGAAACAGCGTCTTCTGTTCGTACTTCATGTGCCGGCGAATCTCGTAGGCATACTCGTCATAGAAACGCAGAATCAGCTTAGCCAGCGACTCACGCTCGTCCAGCGACTCCTGCAGCTCGCGTCGGATGTAAGGCAACTGGAAGTCCAGGAAATAAGCATGACTGGCCTCCAGGTAGTGAAGTAGCGTAGGCACAGACAACCGCTTGTCGGCCTCACGCTCCACCAGAGGACGCCCGCTGTTGTCAGCACCCGCAAACGTCCCGTATTCGTTGATAATGCAGTTAACCACCACCAGGAAGGTATAGGTATCCACCCCATTGTCCTCGCAAGTCTCTTTCACCGTCTTGTCACCAAAGCCCAGGCTGATGCCAAAGCTGCCCAGCATCTGCAACAAGTCGTAATTGTCACGAATCAGCGAAATCATCTTGTCGTCCGCCTCATACATCTTCTGATACTTCATCTTCTCACTTTTTCACTAAAAATGATTACTGGCTGCAAAGGTAGCCATAATTTCCGACATGTACAATAACCATATCTAGGTATTTTCAGAGCGAATATCACGGGGAAAAGTCCGTAAACAGGCCATTTCATTATTTTTAGGTATTGTTGTACCAATAATTTCACCATACCTTTGCAGCCGAAATTTTAACACTATTTGGAATGAAAGCAGTTATACTTACCCTTTTTCTGACCCTGTCAAGTGTCAGCATGACGGCACAGGAAAAATCGCGTCTGACGATAGGCGGTTATGGCGAGGCCGTTATGACCCGCAACTTCTACAGTCAGAGTTTCAATCGTTATAAAACCCCGGAGAATTATGCCAACGACCCGAGCCATGGGCGCTTTGACCTGCCCCACATCTGTCTGAATATCGGCTATAATTTCGGTAAAGGATGGACGTTGGGTACAGAGATAGAGTTTGAGCATGGCGGAAATGGTACTGCCGTAGAGATAGAGGCCGAGGAGGCAGGAGAATACGAGGCGGAGGTAGAGAAGGGCGGCGAGGTGAACGTCGAGCAGTTCTGGATAAACAAAGCATTCAGGGGTGGCCTGTTCAATATCAAGGCAGGTGAGATTGTCGTGCCTGTGGGTTATTCAAATGCCTACCACGAACCCAACCAGTTCTTTACCGTTTATCGTCCAGAGGGTGAGGCAACTATCATGCCCAACACGTGGCACCAGATAGGACTCTCGTTGTGGGGAAGAGTGAAAAATTGGCGTTATGAGGCTCAGTTGCTTTCTGGACTGAACTCCGAGAGTTTTACGGCAGAGGGTTTTGTACATAAAGGAGCTACGAGCCCCTATGAGTTCAAGGTGGCCAACAACTATGCAGGCGCCCTGCGCATAGACAATTACTCCATCAAGGGACTGCGTATTGGTCTGAGTGGCTATTATGGCTACACCTTCCGCAACACTCTGCGCACACCAGGCACGAAATACGACGATGTGACAGGCGCATTGGGCATTGTAGCCCTCGATTTCTCGCTGAATCGTTGGAACTGGATAGTCCGGGGCAGCATCGACTATGCTCACTTCAGCGATGCCGATGAGATATCTGCCTATAACCAAGCCAACTGGACACACCATAAATATCAGGATGGTAATCCCCATCATTATAGTAATATCGGTAGCAATGCGGTGGCGTACGCCATAGAGGCAGGCTATAATGTATTCTCCCAGATACCTCGGATAAAAGACGAGAAGCTATATGTCTTCGGACGCTTTGAACATTATAATACGATGGCATCAGGCACCTATGCCTCGATGTATCAGTACACAAAGAAGTATCGCTATGTCCTGGGTTTGAACTATTCGCCTGTGAAACAGGTCACCATTAAAGGCGAATATTCCTATCGTTTCTTTAAAAAACCGAACAACAACGGGCTGGATTCTGACAGTCCCCTGTATAAGCAGCCTTATAACAATGAGCCTAGTATTAGCTTGGGTGTCACGTATACAGGTTGGTTTTTATAATTAATAATTCATAATTCATAAATAAATAGCTATGATGAAAGATTTAACGAAAATGGCAGCCATGGCTGCCGTACTTATCATGGGATTCGCTTCTTGTTCAAGCGATAACGATGCAAACACAACTGTTGTAAAAGGTTCTCAGGAAGCCCTTGACCAGGCTTGTGCCGACTGGAAGGTGGCACGTGCCAATTGGGAAAACACTGAAGCATTCCTCTTTGGTGCTGCTGATGTTTATTCTATTGACCCCCACACCGACACATGGCCTGTGGCAGCCAACGACTTGGCCGATGTTTTGCGCGACGAGAAGGCCATGGCGGACCTCGACAACTTCATTAAGACTGCAAACTCTGGCATCTTGGGTTATCATGGATTGGAGTATGTGCTCTTCCGTCAGGGTCAGCCTCGTAAGATAGACCAGATTACCAATTTGGAATACAACTATATTTGTGCGGTAGCCAAGGACCTCTATCATGCTACGGCAACTTTGGAGGCAGCGTGGGATTCCAAGGAGAGTAATGCTGAGCGCCATCAGATAGCCCTCAACTATGTGACTACCCATCTGGCTATTGACGATGATGGTAACCAGGAAGGCGTATTGGCAGGCTTCCAGAATTTTGGCAAGGCCTTTAAGAACCCAGGAACTGGCGATTGGGAAACGGCTCTCGATGCTACCCGTGAAATTATCTCTGGCTGCCAGGATATCATAGGTGAGGTGGGCGACTCAAAGATAGGTCTTCCATATACTGGAGAGGACAATACGTATATAGAGTCGCCCTATGCCTATAACTCCATTATCGACTTCTACGATAACATCATTTCGTGCAAGAATGCCCTTTATGGACAGATGGGTGCCACCACACCAAACGAGAAGTCTTTGATTTATTTTTGTAAGAATGCCGGCAATGCCACCCTGGCGGCCCAGGCTAATAACGTCGAGTCAAAACTGAATACGGCACTGGCTCAAATCAAGGCCATGAAAGCTCCTTTCGCTCTCTATTATGCCGATGCTTCCTGCCAAGTAGCTATCGATGCACTGGGCGACCTCGATGAGGCTCTTGGTGCCCTTGATGAGACGTTGGCAGGTTATGCAGGCAATGCTACCGTTGAGGCACAGTGCAAAGTCATCAATGAAAACTATGTGGACTATGTGGTGCTGGCAAGTTATCGGACTTTGGCAGACAACGCCCAGAAACTCTATCAGTCGATTGTGAAGATTAAACAATAAAAGGAACATGATGAATAAACCATTATTATTAGGTGTTATTCTATTAGGTACACTCATCACTGCCGGTTGCTCCGGTAGTGATGAGACCGTTAATCCTACCACGTGGGAAATCGGTGAACCTACTACGACAGACTATCCAGAGGAATACTATGCGGGAGGTCTGCTGGGTACCACCTCCGTGAATACGGCTACCGCTTTCGAACAACCCACGAAAGCCGTTGAGAATGCAGGAATGATGACAGCCTTCAACGAGGGTGAGTATCTTTTCGAGAAGGAGTACAACACCAATACCGAGGGTGCTTTCCACGGCCTGGGTCCCGTTTATGTACGTCGTGGCTGTCTGTATTGTCATCCGGGCTATGGCCATGGTGCCCGTCAGACGGAATACAAGGCAGATGCTCACCGCAATGGCTATCTGTTGGTTATCTACGATAAGACGACCAATGCCTATATCCGTTCAGTGGCAGGTATGCCACAGACGGGTGCTGTTAAGCCTTTCAAGGCACCTATCGACGAGAATCAGATCAAGATAGCCTGGAACAATTATACCGACGAGTGGGGCAATACGTTCCCTGACGGTGAGACCTATTCGCTCATCTATCCGGAGGTGACGATACCCTATACCGCCTACTATGCACCGGTGGTGGTAGGACGTGGCGGCAAGGATGTGACGCTCTCTGAAGCGGAATACAACAATGATGTGGACGTGCGTCTGGAGTCAACCATTGGTATCTATGGCACTGGTCTTACTGATGCTATTCCCGATGAGGACATCACGGCGCAGTGGGCTTCGGAAAGCAGGTATTTCAATAGCATCGGACGTACCAATGCCTTGAACCCGGCTATGTGGAACCAAGCCACTAATACGTGGAACAGCTATTACACCAATACGCTACAAGGCGATGGCACGAAGTATGTGCGTCGCTATACCTATGCCCTTTCCCGTGGTCCTATCCTGGACGCTGCCGGTGCCAATGCTATTTGGAACATTACCAATGTGACACGCTCCGACCGTCGTTACCATTACCTCGACCTCGCTGGTACTTACTACGCCACAAAGTCATCGCAAGACCCTCAGGTGCAGGCCGGCTTTACCGAGTATATCGAGCGCATAGACCCTACAAAGGCACATCCTGAGTGGCATACGGGTGATTTGCAGAAGGATATCTATACCTATCTGACCAGCAAGCAACTTGATGCCGAGATGACGGATACGCAGTATAAGAACCTGATGATCTGGCACCGTGGACTGGCAGTCCCTGCAGCCCGTAACACCACGACAGAGGATTTCAAGAAGGGTAAGGAACTCTTCACGCAGATTGGTTGTGCCGCCTGTCACCGTCCTTCGTGGCAGACAGGCGAAGACCATATCCAAGATCCAGCCAGGTTCTTTACAGCCGATAGCGATATGCCTCGTTATCCTCACCAGAAAATTTGGCCATATACCGACTTCGTCCAGCATCGTCTATGGATGAAGAACGACATCCGTACCGGTTGGTGCCGTACCACTCCGTTATGGGGACGCGGTCTGGCTGCCAAGTGTGGCAGTGGTGTGGAGCGCCTGCACGACTGTCGTGCCCGCAATGTCTTGGAGGCTATCATGTGGCACGGCTGTAAGAACGAGGGAGGTACCAGTGATGCCTATCATACGGTGGTGAAGTTCCGCAACCTTTCTAAGAAAGAGCGTAACCAAATCATCTTCTTCCTCGAGAGTATCTAACTGTTGGCAGGTATTGTGCAATTCAAATTTTTTCCGTACCTTTGCGCCGTGAAACCAGATAAGAAGATAGTTTTTGCCCTATACACGCTCATCATAGTGTGTATAGGGTTTGCCACTGTCGTAGAGAAATATCGTGGCACCGCGTTTGTCAGCGAGCACATCTATGGTGCGTGGTGGTTCTCTGTGCTATGGGCTATGCTTACGGTGGCTTCTCTTGCCTACATCATGAGGCAGCGGTTGTATAGGCGCATGGCGGTTATGTTGCTGCACCTGTCGTTTGTGGTGATACTGGTGGGTGCGCTTGTCACCCATCTGACAGCTCGTCGCGACACCATCCATCTGCGTCTGGACGAGAGTTACCAGTTGTCTCCTGCCACCCAGATTACCTTGAAGGAGTTCCGTATCATTAATTATCCGGGTACTGACGCGCCACTCGACTACCAGAGCGTTTTGAGAACTGACGATGGTGAGGTGCGTGTCTCCATGAACAACATCGGCAATATAGACGGCTACCGCCTGTTTCAGATGAGTTACGATATGGATGGAGAGGGAGTCATGCTGGGAGTCAGCTACGACCCCTACGGCATTGCCATTACTTACCTGGGCTATCTGTTGCTGCTGATAGGCATTTTGGCCACCTTGTTCTCGCGAAAGACGCAGATGCGCTTGCTCTATCACAAGGCCATCAGGACGGTTGTGCTTTTGCTGTTGGTCTTTCAGTGTCAGCTGGCTGCAGGTCAGGGAGGGCATGTCGGTGCAGCGTCCCTTCCAGTCATCGACGAGGACATAGCCCACCGCATGGGTACTATTCAGGTGCTTTATAACAACCGCATCTGTCCGCTTAACACGGTGGCTACCGATTTTCTGATCAAAATGACTGGCAGTGCGTCGTGGGAGGGCTATTCTGCCGACGAGGTTTTTTTCAGCTGGATGATCTATTATTCGCCGTGGGAGCAAGCGTTGCTGTTGAACAATCCCAAGCGGAAAGGAGCCGAAGAGCGGAATGCCGTTGTGGAGATGTTCTATAACGGGCAGTTCACCAAGATATTCCCTTACCGCATCGGCGAGACCGTCTGTTGGTTTTCGCCAGGCGGTCAGGTACTACCCAGGGAGATTCCTGTCAAGGAGCAGTTCTTCATCAAGCAGTCCATGGACTTCCTTACGGAGGCTATTGTGACGGGTCAGCGCGAGCGGGCCTTCGAAATCATAGCGAAGATTAAGTTCTTCCAGCGCGAGATGATAGGCGACGTGCTACCTAGCGAGCACCAGACTCAGGCAGAAATTTTCTACAACAAGTTGCGTAGCATCAAGTTTCCTGTCCTACTCACGGTGCAGCTGGGGCTTCGCTGGTGGCTTAGCGGACACATCCCCCTGAGCAACGGCTATGAGACGATGCTTTTCATGGCATGGTTGCTGTGGGTGATTACCATCGTGCTTTTCCGCCGTTTCCGTGTCATCAGGGTACTGGGACCACTTGCTGCCTTGTGTTGTATGCTTGTTGCCATGATGACTGGTGGCAGTTCGCAACTGTCACCCCTTGTGCCTGTGCTCCAGTCGCCGCTGCTCTCCCTGCATGTCATGACGGTGATGTGTGCCTATGCCTTGTTTGCCCTGCAAATGCTGATGGGCATCTATGCGCTGGTGATGATGAAGAGGGGACATTCTCCACTGGACAGGGTGACGGCCCTGTCACAGCTACTGCTCTATCCTGCCGTGTTCCTGCTTGCCATTGGTATCTTTCTGGGTGCCGTCTGGGCCAACGTGTCGTGGGGTAACTACTGGTCGTGGGACCCCAAGGAGTCGTGGGCACTTATCACGCTCATGGTCTATGCCGTTCCGTTCCACAGCACGTCGATACCCGCCTTGCGCCATCCGCGTTGTTATCACCTCTACATGATAGCTGCCTTTTTCGCTGTTCTCATCACCTATTTCGGTGTAAACTATCTGTTGGGGGGTATGCACAGTTATGCCTGACGGAGATGAAGGAAGGGGGCTGTCCAAATTGGTTTGACTGTTGTTTTTTTTGTTTTTCGGCTAAATTATTTGTGTTTATTCATTTTTTTTCCTATCTTTGCCGTCACTAAACAAAGCCAGGAACAATGAGACACATGCTGACGAGGACGCTTACGCTGGTAGCCGTGCTGATGCAGGCTGCCTTTTCGTGGGCTCAGACAGACTCTTCGAAGGTCAACCAACTGAGTTTTGGACTTAACGCCCTGACGCACGGCGAGGTGATGCGCGGCGGACTGCCTCGCGACGAAGGTGAGGTGACGGACGACAGGTCGAACTTCCTGTTGGGGCGCTTCCGACTGATAGTGGGCTACGAGCGTCCTGGACTGGAGGCGCGTGCCGTGGTGCAGAACAAATCGGTATGGGGCAGCAGCGGTTCGCAGAGCCTGAACCTGTATGAGGGATGGGTGAAGATGAAGGCTAAGTGCGGACTGTTTGCCCAGGTGGGGCGTGTGGCGTTGTCGTATGACGACGAGCGTATTATTGGTACCAACGACTTTGCCATGGCTGCGCTGTCGCACGACTTGCTGCGGGTGGGCTATGAGGGTCATGGGCATCAGGCTCACCTGATACTGGCGTATAACCAGAACGCGGAGAATGTTTATTCTTCGACATACTATGCGGACGGTGCTCAGCCTTACAAGACCATGCAGACGGTGTGGTACCACTACGACGTGCCGCGGTTCCCGCTGGGTGCGTCGCTGTTGTTTATGAACGTGGGTGTACAGGCGGGTAAGCAGGACGACAAGAACAACCAGCCTAGCACGGAGTACCAGCAGCTGTTTGGCGGTTATGTGAACTTCCACCCCAACCACTTTACGCTGGAGGGCTCTTACTACAGGCAGGCGGGTAAGACGGTGGATGCCAAAGCCTTGATGGGCAAGGATACGGAGGCGTGGATGGCCAGCGTGAAGGCTACCGTCAGTCCTAATGACTATTACGGGTTTAATGTGGGCTACGACCACCTGAGTGGCGACGACAACGTGATAGCTCCTGAGGGGCAGTCATGGCTGATATACCACGATAAGATCAGGGGCTTTACTCCCCTGTATGGCTCGCGCAACAAGTTCTACGGCATCATGGACTATTTCTACGAGAGTACCTATGTCAAGGGTTTCACTCCTGGTTTGCAGAATGCATTTGTCGGAGCTTTTGGCAATCCTACGAAAAAGCTTCATGTGAGTGGCACTTACCACTATCTTGCCGTGGCTACGAAGCCGAACGGGCTGAGTCGCACGCTGGGTCATAGCATAGACCTGCAGGCCAGCTACAACTTTACGAAGGACATCTCGCTGGAGGCGGGCTATACCTTGATGTTCGGCACCGAGACGATGAGTCGCCTGAAGCGCGAGAACAGCAGTAAGACGGCCCGGTGGGGATGGTTCTCGCTGGTCATCTCTCCCACGTTGTTCTCCACCAGGTTCTAGGATAAGAGGAGTTAAAGGAGTTAAAGGAGTAAGTAGCATTGCCCTATGTATTTCGAACAGATACCTGCCTGGTTTTCGCTGTTTTTCATGGTCTATGGAGGAACGGCGCTGGTAGCCCTGCTTGCCTGCATCTACCTCTGGCTGCGTAGGGTGAGCATCTTTGCACCAGCCATTACGCCACCGGTGGCAGTGCGCCGTTGGACAGCCATTTTCTTTGCCTTTGTGTTCTTAGGACATGTGTGGTGGGAACTGTTCTACATCTTTTCCGGTGAGATCTATTCCGTGATGTGCATGGTGTTTGCCGTGCTCGACAGTCTGGCACTGCTGACCACCCTTCCCGGTATGCTCTTTGCCATGCTTCAAGACCGTAAGCGGCCCGTCTGGCCCATCGTCCTGGCAACGATACCCTATGTGGTGCTTACGATGCTGCATTTCTTCTATCCTCATGGCTATTTCATAGAACTGGCCATCGCATACATTTGCCTGGTCTATGTGTTCTTTTCCATCTATATGGTGTTTGAAGTCAGGAAATATGGGCGGTGGCTGCGCGACAACTATGCCGACCTGGAGCATAAGGAGGTGTGGGTGAGCCACCTGCTGGTGCTGGTCATCTTGATGATCATCATCAGCGACGGGTTCTTGTCGCAGCATATTATAGCCAGCACCTTCGTACAACTCATCGAACTCGCCTTTATCATCTTCCTGCTATGGCGGGTTGACACACTCCCCCTGCTGGAGAGCGCTCCTGCCGAACCACAGCCGCCGCTCGAACTTGTTGGCTTGCTAAAGCAGGAACAGGTGCCGCAGCAACTTGCCATTCCTTCTAATATCGAGCAACTGCTGGAAGATCACTGTGTGGCCACGAAACTTTACCTGCAACATGACCTGACCCTGGACCAACTGGCTCATACCATTGGTACCAACCGACTTTATCTCAGTCTGTTTTTCTCGCGTAGTGGCATTACCTACAATGAGTATATCAACGACCTCCGCATCAACCACTTCATGGATCTCTATCGCAAGAGTGTCGAGGCCAAACAGCCCATCCTTGCCAAGCAACTGGCCATCGCCAGCGGCTACCGCAGCTACAGCACCTTCAGTCTGGCTTTCAAGCAACGCACGGGTCAGTCGTTAACTGTTTGGATGCGTAATAAAGGCTAAGAATGAGGGGGCTTGAGTTTCAAAATCAGCAAAACAGTTTCAAAATCTGCAAAAAGAGTTTCAAAATCTGCAAAAAGTGATTTTTTTCGCTCTTTTGCGGTTGTTTTTTAAAAATTATGTTTATCTTTGCAAAACAATGATAACTTAAAATCATTATCAATAATAATAATAAATAAGGTCTAACTTAAAATGATTACAACATGAGAAAAATTAAATTTTGGATGCTGACCGCCATTTTTGCCTGCGGTGCGGCTATCGCGTTTACTTCATGTGTCTCGAACGAAGACAATGCCGGCTCGCCGACACTGGAAGAAGAAGAAATCGTTGAAGCACTGGAGATTGCCGATGCGTTTGAACCTGTCGAATACGAGGTAGCCTTGTTATGTGATGAGAGCGCATTTGATGCCAACGAGCTAGCTGCGATTAAGTACTGGTTGCCGAAAGTGAAATTTAACACGGTAACTAACGAGACGGCAGTGGTAATCACCAATGAGATTACTGAAGCCAACAAGGCTAATATTGCCAAGGTGCTCGGCGAAAACTATGGTATGCTGCTGCTCGTTGACCCAAAAGAAGCTAATGTGAAGCAATATGCTGAAGAGCTGAACATGGACGCCAATGCTGATTATGAGAACCTGGAACTGATAGGACTCACAGGTTTTGGCGATCAGTTTGTCAGTTACAACACTACAGAAGAAACAGCCGATGCTGTTCCCGCTTCTATCGCATCGGATAACATTTGGGATGTTGCTCCCGAGGAGTATCTGAGACTGAAGGCTTTTGCTCAGTGGGTTGAGAGGATTGAAAAGAAATATGCTGACTATATGGCATACCTCGAAGACCTGGAGAAGAAGATTATTGCTGCCGATGCCGAATTAGATGATGAATCGGCAAGTGCACCCAGAAGAGCTGAAGCACAGGATGATTCGAAGCTTAATATTGCGACATTGGCAGGTATTGACAAAACTGCCCAAGCTTTCAAACAAGAAAGATTTGAAAGTTACGATAATGCAGGCCGTTCAAATGACTGGGACGACTGTCCTCTTAGCGTAACGTGTAACTATCACTTCAAGCCGGTGTATAGATTCCCGGAGGGTAATGAGCCCGGAGCTGACTACTATGTTGTAGATGCATCGGTATATTGGGACTGCACAGAGACTCTGATAGGATGGAAGAAGCACGATCATGGTTCCGGACGCGACCGTCGCAGCTATCTCTTCTTCCCCATCGAGTGTAAGTTCTGGTCAACGCCTCAGGTAACCTCTGGCAATTATCAGGTTCAGGTAACTG
Organism: uncultured Prevotellaceae bacterium; assembly: GCA_902770635.1. GTDB lineage: Bacteria > Bacteroidota > Bacteroidia > Bacteroidales > Bacteroidaceae > Prevotella. The sequence goes on from CACXTX010000027.1 coordinate 26,600, forward strand.
CTGGTGGAGAGCTGAAGCCAGGTGATATCAAACCGGAAAAGCAAGTCAGCATCACTCGCGACTTCAGCATTGACGGTAATGTATCTGGTGGTACTAGTGCAGGATTTGATACCGCAAGTGGTCCTTCAGTGGGTGGTAACGCAGAGGGTAGTCTCGGTGTTGGTGCCGGCTATTCGAAGACGGAGCAATTCAAGGTTGAGCAATACGAGGTTAATCCGTACGTTTCCGGAGCAACTGTAGGTCATATCATCAGAGTTCCTGACGGTGATAACGGCTGGCGTCCTTATTTGGTTTCAGGAGTTTCTGGTGGCATTGAGGTGTCTAATGGCGTAAACTTCAAGAAATCATTCCCCGTTCATGAAAACTGGATTTGGAAGGTTACCGGAACCAAACCTAATACTGCTGATTCTTCCATCGATGTACAGTTCGAAGCTCAGCCCCGAGTTTCTTGGTCAAGTTATTTCTTGCCTTCTCATGGACTGGACGTTGTGGAGCGCACTCCTGCTAATCCTATTGCTGCCAAGAAGATTTCTGTTCCTGCTCCTAACCGTAATGCGGCTGGATTCGTGGAGATTAAAGCTAATAGTACAGATAATGGTAAAGATGATGGTAAGAAGCTTCATATCTTTGCAGTTAAGGCTATTGACACGAAAACCAATAAGGTTGTTGTTGACAAGACTGTGTCTACCAAGTATGGTAAGTCTGTAAAGTTTGGTCTGCCCGCAAATGCGACCTATTCGATTGAGATTGAGATGGGTCCAAGGAGAGCGGATCATAAGACTTACGTCTTTGCTGATGCAAAAGGCTATACTCCTGAGGGAGATTTCAAGATTTTCGAAATGGACAGCGATATTGATTTCGAACCTAAAAAGTAAACATCTATTACAGATAATTGCATCGGCTCTGGGCTTTACCGCCTCGGGCCGATGTTTTTTGTTGGCAATAATCGGCAAAATCGAAATTTTTGATACTTTTGTGGCTGTTATTCGATTTTTTTTGTTTATCTTTGTCGGCGATATGCTGTTAATCTCAGGCAAAACGATATACAAATAACAATAAAAATGACAAAAAACAATCTTTTCATGTGGGCATGCGCGCTTAGTGTCGCAGCATTATCATCATGCGGTATAGAAGAGCCCAAAATGACGGAATCATCGTTTGAGACGATGACAGTAAAGAAATCAGACATTGAACTGCCTTATAAGTTCAGTGCCAAGATGAAAGGTCAGAACGACATCACGGTAACACCGCAGGTGAGCGGCCAGCTCATGAAAATCTGCGTGACGGAAGGTGAGCAGGTGAAGAAGGGCCAGCCGCTCTTCATCATTGACTCGCGCAATGCCCAGCTGGAACTGGAGGCTGCACAGGCTAACCTGCAGGCTGCCCTGGCGCAGGAGAACTCCGCCAAGCTGGAGTATGAGTCGAACAAGAACCTGTTTGACAAGAAAATCGTGAGCAGCTACATGCTGAACAATTCGGAGAACTCGTACAAGCAGGCACAGGCTGCTGTGGCTCAGGCCCGTGCATCGGTGAACCGTGCCAAGGTGAACCTCGGCTTCTGCACCATCACGGCCAGCGTGTCGGGTATCATCGGCGAGATTCCCGTTCGTGTC
>CACXTX010000028.1 GCA_902770635.1 uncultured Prevotellaceae bacterium
GAAGCCGTTGGGGTCAACGGTAGCAATGCTCTTGTCGCTCGAAGTGTAGGTAACCTTCTCAGTAGAGATGGTGGTTGCCACGTTCTGAGCCACCTGGCCAGGCGTCAGGTTTAATACTGAATCGTTGAACTGTACATAGCTGCCTACGGGATTGTCGATAGTGGACATGATCTCGTCGCAACTGGTGAGTGTCACGGCGCAAATGAAGGCCATCGACACGAGAGAAAGAAATGTTCTTTTCATCATAAATTTTAGCGTTTTAAATTAATTATTTGAATAGTTAAATGGATTTTCTGCCTACAAAGTTAGTAGTATTCCTGTTAATTTCCGTCACCCTCCCCTTAAATTATGTAAACGAGCCCAAATGCGTGCATGGAAACCCAAATCCGTGGCCCTCCGCGCCTAAAAAACGCTCATCCGCACCCCCCCAAAAAACATCCGCCGGGACTCCTTGCGGAATCTCGGCGGACGTCGGTGAGGGTATCTGAAGACCGCCCCTTACAGCGCAGAGGCTGCGAAGAGCCAGTCGTAGATGCAGGAACAAATGCCGAAGAGGGCAATGCCCGCCGTGCAGAGCACCAGTGCCACACGGGTCATAGTCTCGGTGCGGAAGGTGGGCAGCGGCGTGTCGGTCTTGTTGATGTACATGGCCTTGACAATGAGCAGGTAGTAGTACAGGGACACTACCGTGTTGACCAACGCCACGAACACGACGAAGTAGGCCAGGAAGGAACCCTGCTGGGCGGCGGCCATGAACACGAAGAACTTGGAGAACATGCCTGCAAAGGGCGGGATGCCGGCCAGCGAGAACAGGGCCAAGGTCATGAGGAACGCCAGACGGGGGTTGGTCTGGTACAGGCCGTCGTAAGCCCTCATAGAGGTGAGGGATTGACCATTGACCGTTGAACATTGACCATTATTCTCAACCGCAGAGATGACGGTGAACACGGCCATGTTGGCTACGACATAAACCAGCACGTAGTACATCAGCGAGGCCATGCCGGTCTGCGACGCTCCGATGACGGCCAGCATGATGTAGCCGGCCTGCGAGATGGAGCTGAACGCCATGAAGCGCTTCAACTCCGACTGGCGGATGGCAAACAGGTTGGCAATGGTGATGGAGAGCACGATGACGATGTAGAGCAGGTACTCCCAGTACTCAATCAGCGGGCCGAAGGCGTGCATGAGGATGGTCATCAGCGCAAAGGCGGCGGCACCCTTGGAGACTACGCTCAGGTAACCGGTGACGGGCGTCGGGGCACCCTCGTAGGTGTCGGCGGTCCAGAAGTGGAAGGGCACCAGCGAAAGTTTGAAGCCCAGTCCGCTGAAGAAGAACACCAGACCCATGATGAGCATGGGCAGCTGCGACTTGAACTGTGACATGAACGCCATGCGGTCGGTCACACCGTCAAAGTAGAGCGTGCCCGTGCTGCCATAGACGAACGACAGGCCGAAGAGCATGACACCGCTGGAGAACGTGGCGGTCAGGATGTACTTGGCGGCACCCTCGGCCGACTGTTTCTTCCACTTGTCCATAGCCACCAGACAGGCCATCGGCACCGAGGCCGTCTCCAGTCCGAGGAAGAACAGCAGGAAGTTGCCGCTGGACATCATGATGAACATACCCAGCAGCGTGGAGAGCACCAGCAGGTAGAACTCGCCCTCGTGACGGTTGCCCTCGTTCTTCAGCCAGGGCTCGGCCATCAGCAGCACGATAGCCGTGCCGACGCTCAGGATGACCTTCATGACATTGGCGGCCTGCGAGGCTATATACATGCCACCGAAGGCTACCGACGGTTCAGACAGGAAGGCGATGCGGAAGGGCAGCACCAGCATCAGGGCAACGGTAACCCCAAACATCACGTCGTGCTTCTTCTGGCTACGATGCATGATGAAGTCTATTGCAAATACAACTAACAATATGAGCACGAGATAAAACTCAGGCATCATACGTAAAAATTGTCCGTAATTCATATTCTATTCTATTTTAATTAAAAATTAGGAATTAGTAATTAGAAATTATGATTACACCTGCGGCGCAATGCCACGGGTAATAAACATCGGATTATTGTAATGCTTAAACTAATCATAATTTCTAATTCCTAATTTCTAATTCCTCATTTATATAATATTTGCAAGAATTGGGCCGACAGCGTCACTGATGACATTGCTGGCCCACATGGGGAACAGGCCGAGGCCGGCCACACAGGCAATGAGGCAGATGACGGCAACGCGCTCGTCCCAGGTGGCATCGGTCAGCTCCAGGTAGTGCGGGTTCTTCACCTCGCCATACAGTATCTTACCAACAACACGCAGGATATAGACTGCCGTCACAACGATAGAGGTACAGGCAATGATGGTGGCCACACGGTGGAACGTATCGCCATTCTCGAACGAGCCCACGAAGATGGTCATCTCGGCAATGAAGCCCGAGAAGCCCGGCAGACCGAGGTTGGCCAGACCGGCTACCACGTAACCCACGGCGAGGAACGGCATGATCTTCATCAGACCGTCCAGGTAGCGGATGTCACGGGTGTGGGTACGACCGTAGATCATACCGATGAGGGCAAAGAAGAGGGCCGTCATCAGACCGTGAGAGAGCATCTGCAGGATAGCACCCGTGCAAGAGGTCTTGGTCATCATCAACAGGGCGAAGAGCACCAGACCGCAGTGCGACACGGACGAATAGGCGTTGATGTACTTCAGGTCGGTCTGCACACAGGCCGAGAAGGCGCCATAGACTACCGAGATAGTGGTGAGGATCAGGAATATCCACGCCAGCTCGTAAGCAGCGTCGGGCAACAGGTACATAGCCACGCGGAAACAGCCGTAACCTCCCAGCTTCATCAGCACACCGGCATGCAGCATAGACACTGCCGTGGGGGCCGAAGCGTGACCGTCGGGTGACCATGTGTGGAAGGGGAACAGGGCGCCCAGCACGCCGAAGCCGATGAAGATGAAGGGGAAGAACATCTTCTGGATGTCAACGGGGATGTTGTGCATAGCGGCTATCTCGTTGACGTTCATCGTCGTGGCTCCGCTGAAGTAGTAGATGCCCAGCAAGCCGATAATGAGCAGGGCTGAACCGCCCATCAGCATCAGCGTCAGCTTCATGGCTGCGTACTCCTTGTTGCCGGAACCCCATACACCAATCAACAGGTACATGGGAATCAGCGCTACCTCGTAGAACATGAACATGGTGAACATATCGGTGCAGATGAAGAAACCATAGACACCCGTAGAAAGCAGGGTGAACCAAAGGAAATACTCCTTGGTCAGGGGCTTCAGCTGCCAAGAGGCAAAGGTACCAGTGAACACGATGATGCTCGACAGGAGCAGCATGACCACTGAGATACCATCCACACCAACACTGTAGGCAATATTAAGCGGCTTAAACCAAGGCGTAGAAGCCGTCAACAGCATCACGTCGGTATTGCCGGCGGCACGCTGCTGAACGAAATAGATGGTCAGCCATACGGACAGGGCCAGCAGGCACGAGGCGCCAGCCACCATCACACCACGCACCTGATTCAGGCTCTTGGCCAGCCAAAGGCCGACGAGCATCAGGGCGGGGATTACTACGAATAATGTTAATATACTCATATTTCTTATCTTCTTTTTAATTAGAAATTAGGAATTAGTAATTAGAAATTATGATTACACCTGCAGCGCAATGCAACGGGTAATAAACATCGGGTTGTTGTAATGCTTAAACTAATCATAATTTCTAATTCCTAATTTCTAATTTATATACTCAGCAGGATTAACGTTAATGCCACCGTACCTGTCAGGAACCATACGGCATACTGGCGGACATCGCCACTCTGCCAGGGACGCAAGCTCTCGCCGGCCTCGTTGGCACCCCAGGCCATGAAGTTGAACGTGCCGTCAACGACGTGGCGGTCGAACCAGGCAATAGGCGTGGAGATGCAGCGGAAGATGATGCGGTGGGTGACATACTGCCATATCTCGTCCTGATAGAAACGCTTGTAGGCTGCACGGTGCAGTTTGGGGAACTGCTTGTACAGACGGTCAGCAATGGGCTGGCTCTCACCTTTATAGATATAGGTGGCCAGACAGATGCTCAGAATGGCAATAATCGTAGACGTAGCAGCAATCTGCGTGTCGAAGTGGATGGTGTAGTTGGTACCCTCGGCATTGACAAACTGGCCGAAGCTGCCACCCCACCCTGCAAAGCCTGCAATGGTTGAGTAGATACCTACACCCATGGTGATGACGCAGAGTACAATCAGAGGAACGGTCATCGTAGCGGGAGCCTCGTGGGGTGTGTGGTGCTCGTGGGCCTCAACATTCTCCGTACCCCAGAAGATGCCGTAGTACAGACGGAACATGTAGAAGGCGGTCATGGCGGCAATACCGGTCATGATCCAACCAACCACAGGACTGTACTCAAAGCAGGCGGTGATAATCTCGTCCTTAGAGCTGAAGCCCGAGAAGAACGGAATACCGGCAATGGCGAAGCACGAAATCAGGAAGGTGATGTTCGTAATCGGCATGTACTTGCGCAAGCCTCCCATCATGGCCATCTCGTTGGAGTGGACGGCGTGGATGATACAGCCGGCTCCGAGGAACAGACAAGCCTTGAACATAGCATGGGTGAACAGGTGGAACATACCAGCCATGAAACCGAGCTGTGCGTGGTTGTCGAGTACACCGTGATGACCGGGCAGCGAAACGCCGAGAGCCACCATCATGAAGGCAATCTGAGAAATAGTCGAGAAGGCCAGCACACGCTTGATGTCGCTCTGGGCACAAGCCACGGCTGCGGCATAGAAAGCGGTGAAGACACCCACCCAGACAACTATGCTCATTTGGGGCTGAGCGTACTCAACCCAGAGGGGGAACATACGGGCAATCTGGAACACACCGGCTACTACCATCGTAGCAGCGTGGATAAGTGCAGACACTGGCGTAGGACCCTCCATGGCATCGGGCAGCCAGATGTGCAACGGGAACATGGCACTCTTACCGGCACCACCGATGAACATCAGTACCAGGGCGGTAGGCAGGATAAACGCTCCTGCAGCCATAGCCTTGGCAGCATTGCCGGCGATGAACGGTGTAGTACCCTCGCCCATCACGATATTGCCAGCAAACGAGAAGCTGAACGAATCGGTGTAATAACCGAACAGCAAGATACCGATGAGGAAGAACATATCGGCAAAGCGCGTCACGATGAACGCCTTCTTAGAGGCGGCAATGGCGGGCTTCAACGGATAGTAGAATCCAATCAGCAGGTAAGACGATACACCTACCAACTCCCAGAAGGTGTACATCTGGAAGATATTGGTAGCAACAACCAGACCGAGCATGGACATGGTGAACAGGCTCAGGAAAGCGTAGTAACGCTGGAAACCCTTCTCACCGTGCATGTAGCCGAACGAGTAGATGTGTACCATCAACGATACTGTCGAGATGACAATAAGCATCATCACCGAAATGGGGTCCAGGAGGATACCCATGTCGAAATGCAGATTGCCAAGAGGCAGCCATGTGAAGTTATAGGGAACAACGGTAGCGTATGTGCCGTCAGCCAAACGGTCTGCACCAAAATAGGCGAAGGCTGTCATGTAGGAAAGCACGGTAACCAGTCCCAATGAGGTAGTGCCGATAAGACCCGCGGTCTTATGCGACATCTTCATGCCTGTCAGCGCAAGAATCACGAAGGAAAGCGCAGGCAGCAGAAGAATCAGAAATGAATAACTATATATTTCCATAATTTTTCACTTTTACTTTTTACCTTAGCTTACCATTTCAAATTCTTAATACTGTCAACGCTATCGCTCTTGAAGTTGCGGTAAACATTGATGATAATAGCAATAGCCACTGCCGACTCGGCTGCAGAGACACCGATGGAAAAGAGCGTCATGAACATTCCTTCCATAGAGTCTGGGAACAGCAGACGGTTAAAGGCTGCAAAATTGATGTCAACGGCATTCAGGATCAACTCTACAGAGATGAGCATGGCAATCAAGTTGCGACGGGTGACGAAGCCGAAGACGCCAATAAAGAACAACAGTGCACTCAGCACAAAATAACATTCTACAGGTACCATAAGCTTACTTCTCCTCCTTTTCTTTACGTGCAACAACCAAACCACCAATGATGCAAGCCAACAGGAACAGAGAGATGAACTCGAAGGGAAGCACATACTGATACTTGCCAGCACCAACCAATGCCTCACCAATAGACTTCATCGGAACCTCATGACCGCCAGTCAGGGCACGAACCAAAAATATATTCTTATAGAGTACGGCAATCACCGTGGCACAGCCAATGAGTGCCAACAGACCGCCCCATACAACACGGCTACCCTTCATGCGCTCGGTCAGACCTTGCAGGGTGCGCTTGTTAACCAACTGAATGGCAAAGACGTAAATCATCGTCACACCACCAGCATAGACAGAAATCTGGGCAGCACCCAGATAGGTGTAGTCGAGCAGGAAGTAAAGACCTGCCACGCCAAAGAGCACGAACAACATGAATGTTGCGGCTCGCATGATTCGCGTTGTTGTCACACACATCACGGCAGAGCCGAGGATGACAACGGCGAGTATGCAAAATATTACTAAACTTGCCATAGTCTTTACTTCGTTTTAGTGTTAAACTTACCGACTTGCCACTCGGCACCACCTTCAAGCAGGTTGGGCAGAGAACCTCCCTTGTACTCCTCCTTGTCGAGGTGAAGCACCAACTTAGAGCGGTCGAATACGGCGTTCTCGAAATCATTGGTAAACTCGATGGCGTCGAAGTTGCAGGCATTGGTACAAAGCTGGCAGAACATGCAGTCGCCCAAGTCGTACTGATAATCGTCAAGCACCTTCTTTTTCTTACCCGTCTCGGGATCCTCAGCCATGTGGCTCAGAATCTTAATAGTTCCGTTGGGACAAGACTTCTCGCACAATGTGCAAGCCGTACACTTGTAGCTGCCGTCCTCGTTGCGCTTGAATACCAAGCGACCACGATGACGCTTTGCCACATGGAGTGTGGTCTTGCGGTTCTCGGGATACTGCTCTGTCGACTTGTTGGTGAAGAAGTCCTTGAAGTATTCCTTCCAAGAAGTCTTCATGCCCACAGCCAAAGTCTTCAAGCCGTGCCCGATTTCTCCGAAATATGTTTTGTTATCTTCCATATTCTAGTATTTCTAGTTTTCTAGTCTGACTAGTACACCTTATTTAATATATAAGCCTAAAGCTACGACTATCGTCATAATGACGAGGTTAAGCAGTGACAAAGGCATCAAGTACTTCCACTCCAACTTCAGAATCTGGTCGATACGCAGACGGGGGAATGTCCACTTGATCCACATCAGAATCCAAACCAGGAAGAAGGCCTTACCCATGAACCAAACGATACCAGGGATGTAGTTCATCACCTGATCGAAGGCTGCAATGCCGATGTTCACAGGAGCCCAACCACCGAGGAACACCGTAGCAGCGATACCTGCGATGATAAAGAGGTTCAAGAACTCAGCAAGGTAGAAGAAACCGAAGCCCATACCAGAATACTCGGTATGATGACCGGCGGTCAACTCACTCTCGGCCTCAGCCATATCGAACGGACCACGGTTAGCCTCGGCATTTCCTGCGATGAGGAACACGAAGAAGGCAATGATAGCGGGGATATGACCTTGGAAAATGAGCCATTTCCAAGGACCGGTCTGTGCCTCAACGATACCAGACATCTGCATCGTACCAGTCAGAATCACAGCAGTAATCAAGCAGAGGCAGAGCGACATCTCGTATGAAATCATCTGCACAGCACCACGCATGGCAGAAACCACCGAGTACTTGTTATTAGAACCCCAACCTGCGAGGAAGATACCTACCACACCAATCGAAGAGATGGCAGTAAGCAGGAACACACCTACGTTGAAGTCGAGCACTGTAGCGCCATTGTTCCAAGGCAGGAACGAGAAAGCACCCACAGATCCGATAATCACCAAGAGCGGAGCAACAAGGTAGAGTACCTTATCAGCCTTGTCAACGATGAATATCTCCTTGATGAGCATCTTCAACACGTCGGCAAACACCTGAAGTAAGCCCCAGTAACCTACTCGCATTGGGCCAAGACGGCACTGGAAATAGGCACATACCTTACGTTCCATAAAAATAAGTACGATGGCAATAAGAGCATATCCCACGAGGATACCCACACCCACCAACACGCACTCAATCAATATCGCCAACCAGTCGGGACATCCTACCGTCACACGAAGCAGTTGGTCGAACCATTGGGTTATAATAGAAAAGTCGAACATAATTACTTCAATTTTTCAATTCTTCAATTTAACAATTCTTCGACTAACGGTCGATGTCAGGAATAACAACGTCTATAGCGGCACAAGTAGCAATCAAGTCGGCAATCTTCTGACCACGAAGCATCGGGTCGAAGGCACCTACCAAAGAGAGTCCCATCGGGCGCATCTTCATGCGGTACGGGCTCTTGTCGCCACGAGAGTCAAGATAAACACCAAACTCACCTGCCACACCCTCTACAGAATAGTACCACTGTCCCTCGGGAACCTTGATGATAGGCTTCTGCTTCACATAGAAGTCACCCTCAGGAATGTTATCAATGAGCTGTTCGATAATGTTCAGACTCTGGTACATCTCGTTGATGTGAACGAGGTAACGGTCCATCGAGTCGCAGCCAGTCAGCGTGCACTGCTCCCACTCCACCTTGTCATACATGTCGTAGGGGTGGTTCTTGCGCACATCGTTCTTCCAACCGGAAGCACGGCCGGCAGGACCTGTCACGGCATAATTAATACAATCCTCGAGACTCATCGGACCACAGTTCTCCAGACGGTTGTGGGTAATGATGTTGTCACCAAAGATATCCATATACTCCTGAATGGTTGGACGGAGATACTTCACCAGGTCCTTACAGTTCTTGACAAAGTTAGGATCAATATCATCCTGCAAACCGCCAATGCGGTAATAGTTCTGAATCAGGCGACCACCTGTAGTCTCCTCCATCACATTCAGTACATGCTCACGGTCACGCATACCATAAAGCATACCTGTCAAAGCACCAAGGTCCTGAGCCACACACGATGTGTAAAGCAGGTGAGAGTCAAGACGCTGAAGTTCATCCATGATGGTACGGATGTACTTGATGCGATCTGTCAGTTCAACCTCTAAAGCTTCCTCGATAACGCCTACAAGAGCGTGACGGTGTTGCATGGCACCCAGATAGTTCAGACGGTCGGTAAGAGCCAAAGTCTGAGGATAGGTCATATTTTCCCACATCTTCTCAATGGCACGATGGATATATCCGAGATGCGGATAAACATGCTTAACAGTCTCACCGTCTAGAACGGTCTGCAAACGGAGTACACCATGGGTAGCAGGGTGCTGAGGTCCAATATTGATGACATAATCGTCTGCACTGAAAAGTTTGTTCTGCTTCGACTGGAGTTTTCCATCCTTATCAAGGAAATACTCCAAACCGTAGTCTGGTTCTACGTCATCCTCGAGTGTGTACTGGTCGTTGAACTTCCAATCCTTACGGAAAGGATAGCCCTTAAAGTCGCTACGAAGGAACAGACGACGCATATCAGGATGGCCCAGGAATACGATACCATAGAAATCGTAAACCTCACGTTCCAATAGGTCGGCAACGCGCCAGATATTAGAAACGGTGGGGATATAGGCAATCAACTGACCGTCTGTCTCACCTGTACCGTTTGAAGCGATGCCATCGCCACAAACCTGACTCTTGGCAATCATCTTCACACTGCAGCGTTCGTGAGTCTTGGTATTCTCAAGGATATAGACACAGCCAAGCCCCTCCTCTTTGCCGAAGTCCTCGCCTACGATGGTGACAAGATAGTCAAAGCCTTTCTTGTCCTTCAAGTTCTGCATCTCCTGTGCGAACTTCTTAGACCAGCTAAGCGGCGATGCCGAGCGGTCAAAATCAAATGATAAGAACTCTAACTTCATGCCTTAGTCTCCTCTACTTTAACCTCTGCTTGGGCAGATTTCATTTCTTCAACAAATTCCTGAGGCACATCCGTGATAACCATCGGCTCTCTACGATGATCGCCATGCTTTGAGCGGAATGTAAGTTCCTCATTAGATACGCCAAGTTCACGTTCCTCAGCGGTCTGCTTGTGGTTAGCACCTCCGAAGAACTTTTCAATCTTCACCTTACGCTGAAGCTGCATCATGCCATACATGATAGCCTCTGGACGTGGGGGACAACCTGGAATAAATACATCGACGGGCACGATTTCCTCGATACCTTTCACTACATGGTAACTCGACTTGAATGGGCCACCGCTAATGGCGCAACCACCTACTGCAATCACATACTTAGGCTCAGCCATCTCGTCGTACAGACGCTTCAGAGCGGGTGCCATCTTGTGAGTGATGGTACCAGCACACATAATCAAGTCAGCCTGACGAGGAGAATTTCGAGTAACTTCAAAACCAAAGCGAGCAAAGTCATAACGAGCACAACCACAAGCCATGAACTCGATACCACAACATGAGGTGGCAAAAGTCAGCGACCAAAGGGAGTTTGAACGGCCCCAGTTAATCAACTGGTCGAGCGAACCTGTCACCACATTGACGCCACCCTCATGGAGCTCGTCAACAATTTTCTCCAACGATTCGTTGTCATTCCACTCCTCGTAGGAAATACTTTTGATGTGGGGTTTCCTTACTTCCATTCCAAATCTCCTTTCCGCCAGGCATACGCCAGACCTAATACCAAAACAACCAAGAAGAAGCCAATGCTCAGCAGGGCTGCGGCACCAAACTCCTTCACAACTACTGCCCATGGATACAGAAACAGTGTTTCTACATCAAACATGAGGAACAAGATGGCGAAGAGATAGAAACCCACCGAAACAGGCAGCCATGAGCTGCCTCTTGTCGGGATACCACTCTCATACGGTTCACCTTTCACCTTTGCATAAGACCGAGGTCCTATCAATTTGGCTACAATGTAAGCCGCCACCACCAATGTAATAGCCGTCAACAAGACGGTAATTAACAAAGCAAAGTTCATAAATATATAATATTATAATATTGTTTGCCTAAGTGGGCGCAAAGGTACTAAAAATAATTAGAAATGAGAAATGAGAAATGAGAAATTTACGATAAACTCTGGAAAAATATTCATTTTTCATTCCTCTTCAGAAAAAATAAAAGCCGCTACAGGAAAAGCAGCGGCTTAAAATAATTTACTTTCTCTTAGGAAATGCCTCTTCAGACAACTCTTTAAAGAAATCGTATCTAAGAACTACACTTATCCTCATTAAGAGGCGTACGTCCATACTTTTGCGTTTAAAAATGTTATAAACATTTGTACGCTCACAGGGAATCTGGCTTGCTAACCATGCAGCAGATTTGCCCTGTTTCCTTAGAATTTCTTCGACATGTTTGCCAATGTTCATACTTACAGCCTTTATTTAGTTTCCAAACTTGGTCACTTATCGGCTGCAAAGATATTAAATAAATCTCAATTAATTAACACAAATTTGTAGAATATTTTTCGCCAAAGTTAATCAAATTTCAATGGAACACCAGAACATCCGTTCGGTTGTTGAATTTTCATCAACGAGCAAACAGTAGGAGCAATATCGGTAATATGCACCTCCAAAGGGCTTTCTCCATGAGGAACCCTCCATCCATAAAACAGCAATGGAATGTGAGCATCATAGGGATTCCACTCACCATGTGTGGTACCTATAGGCGACGACCAAGGCCCAACCTCATAATAGCCCGGCTCTAGGCAAATAATGATATCGCCAGAGCGATGGAAGTTGTATCCCATCAAGATACGTTCGCGAATAACAGGAGGGATAGGAGCAGAAGCTGCTTTTTCGAAATCGACGACAAAAGCAATATTGGGACTCTTACGAAGATACTCGATAGCTACATCCTTCACACGTTGAAGTTCCAATCCTTGAGCAACGATTCCGTCATGATCAAGGAAAAAGCGATAGTCTGCAATACCAATAATCACGTTTTGAGTATTTCCTAACTTCGAGGCAATATATTTTTCCAAATCCGCTTTCAAATCTTCAGACAGCCATTTACCCGCAGCCAACTTATGGTCTTGCATAAACTGGTTGTTATGAGCAGCACCATGATCAGCTGTCAAGAAAACAAGATAGTTGCCCTCGCCCACTTTATCATCAAGAACCCTGAAAAGACGAGCCAAATCCTTGTCAAGTTCCATGTAAGCCTCATCGGTATGATTGCCACGAGTACCATACTTATGGCCAATGACATCTGTCTGAGAATAGGACACACAAAGCATGTCCGTCTCGTCCCCCTGCCCAAGCTTTTCACCTTCAAGGGCAGCAATAGCCATATCTGTTGTGATATGGCCTGTCAATGGATAAAGTCCAACATCCGTACCCACTTCTTTAAATTCCTTATTCTTAGCCAAATTCCTATTAAATTCTTTAGCCCATACAGGCAATTCTTTCATATAATAGGTACTGGTAATAAACTGACGATTTTTGGTATCCAACCAATAAGCAGCATTTCCAGAACGTCCAGCAGGAAGAATCGCAGCACGGTCTTTATAAGAAACACCTATAACCTTTGAGCGGAAGTCGGTATGCAAACGTAACTGATCGCCAATAGTTGTAGACAACAAATTAACGGGGGACATACAACCTGCAGACTTATTGTCGGAGCCTACAGGACTAACATTATCGTCGCTACAACAATAGGTTTTGCGACCATCAATATAAAATGTATTACCGCAAATCCCATGGAAAGCAGGTGATGTTCCTGTATAAGCACTGGTATGTCCTATAGCCGTAACTGTAGGAAGATAATTGATCAGACAATTATTGAATGAATAGCCTTTGTCCAACAGACGACGGAAGCCTTCATCTCCAAATTTATCATAGTATCGTGAGAGATAATCCCAACGCATCTGGTCAACCACAATTCCAACCACAAGCTTAGGACGTTCATTAAAACGTGATTCTGCAGAGACATGAACTGCACAACACATTAGGACTGTTAATAAAACAAATGCTTTTTTCATCTCAATTTGTATTTTAGTTCTTAACAAAATGGTATTTAAATAAAATAGGTACGCACGAGATACAAGTCACCAATACCAGCACAGCATCATCATCCAGCGTGAGGCAAAAAATATAACCATAGGAGGTTACACCTCTTCCGAATGGTAAGCAATCAATCCTTCCATCGGGCTCTTTAAGATGGTTCCTAATGTATATCCCTCCAATCCGGCAGCTTCTTCCAACTGTTCACGATAATGGAAAGCCATAGAGCCAACAACACCTACTGGAAGATCTCTGCGCTGGTAAGGTTGCAGGTTGTTACGGAAGAATGTGCGAAAATTATCGATAACCAGCTGGCGCAACAGCTGATTATCCAAATGTTTTTCTATATACAAAGAAGTAGAAGCTAAGAAACGGTTACCCATAGGCTCTCGATATACTTTTTGGATAATGTCACTCTGTGTCTGTTTGGTAACCTTTAAATAGTCATCACGGACATCAGCAAACTGAGGATTTTTGAATATAGAATTCATGAACATACGTCCTAACACGGACCCACTACCCTCATCACCAAGGATATAGCCTAAAGCTGGTGTATTCTGTACAATTTGTTCACCATCATATAGGCAACTATTAGAGCCTGTACCCATAATGCAGCCAATACCAGCCTCACGTTGACAAAGAGCACGGGCAGCAGCCATCAAGTCACTATGTACCTCTACGTTCTGCGGAGCAAACACTTCACTCAACATCTGTTTCATCATAGGCACGTGAGCAGGTGTACAGCCACTACCATAGAAATACACCTTAATATTAGAGAGCAGAGGTGTTTCAAGTACTTTGGAACTAGAGTTTATCAACTGAGCCCTTGGGAAAGTGGAGAGTTGGGACATCAATTCCTGTCCCAAAATTTTCCTAATCACATCAGGTGTCTGATGAATGGGAGTAATGCCTTGGGTCTGGAAAGAAGCTATTACTTCGTTGCCAACACGAGGGTTAATCATGTGGAGAAGAGTCCAATCAGTCTTAGTGCTTCCGCTATCTGCAATAAGTATCATATTTTACGTTTTTGTCTGCAAAGTTAATGATTTATTTGAAAAAATGATTATCTTTGCACACAAAATTTTTAAAAAACAATGAAAAGATTCGCTCATATATTCCTGATTCTGCTTATAACGATTAGCGCACATGCCGTACTGAAGGAAAAAGACCTGCCTCAGACCTTACAGATTTTGCGTATAGAGCTCATGAACTATCATCGGGAATTGTCCCAGCAAATAGAATTGAACAAGAAGCAAAGTGAGAACATGCGCACTCAACTGATGGAAACATTGTTGCGCTCCAATCAGAACTCTCTGATGCTCTATTCACAAAAGCAGGAATACGTATTCGACCTTACTTACGCTTGCAACGAGGCTACGGACCAGTATCGTATGTTTCAACACCAGCAATTGCCCTTTAAGACTTTTTTAAACAAGGCCAATAACGACATTGCACGTTACGACTCACTGATTGGAAGCCTGAGGGCCATGCCCGTCACTATGCTAAGCCAACAAGCCCAAACAGATAGAAACATCTGCCTGACGCTAGCGACCAATATTCGTCACTCGCTTGAGGAAAACCGGAGTACGATGCAAGACTACATCCGCTATTATGACATGGCCGAAGAGCGACTAAGCCATCTAAACGATTATGCCCACAAACGCTATAACGACATACAAACAAACATCTTCAAAAACGGCGGCAATAGCTTTTGGTCTATTCTCAAGAAATGGGGAGTCCACTGGCAAACGATGACCCAGACAGTAAAGAAGAAATACCAACCCAACGAGAATTCTCAATGGGACAGTCGCTGGATCTTCGGATTGCTGATCTCTACCATTCTCTATGCCATCGTTGCCTCTTTACTCAATTTTATCGTCATCCGCTTTGTAGTTCCCAAGCGATTACGCACAGAGGAGTTTATGAAAAAGCGCACCTGCATCACGATGGCAACGACAACCATCACCTTTGCCATCATTTTGGGCATAACGCTGGTCATTACTCAGCAGAACTTCTTTATCATGGCCTCCAACCTCCTTGTAGAATTTGCCTGGTTGTTGGGGGTTATCCTCATATCACTACTCTTACGTGTCAATGGTGACCAGATTAAGAGCACTTTCCGCATCTACACCCCTTTGTTGGCTGTTTGCTTTCTCGTAATCGCTTTCCGAATCATTTTAATCCCCAGCGAGCTGGTCAACATGCTATTCCCACCAGTCCTGCTTATCTGTGCCCTATGGCAATGGAACGTCATCGGACGCCACAACCAAAACATTCCACGCTCAGATATGTTCTACACCTACATTTCACTGATCGTGTTCATCATTTCCGTGGTGTGTTCATGGACTGGCTACACATTAATGGCTGTACAGATTCTGATATGGTGGATAATGCAGCTTACCTGCATTCTCACCATTACCTGCGTTTCACAATATATCAAGCTCTATGGTGTGAGACATCATTTCAGCGACCGCCCTATTACCAAAACATGGGCATACCGTCTGGCTTATCATGTAGTACTACCCGTACTTGGGGTTGGTTCCGTGATGATCAGTATCTACTGGGCTGCTGATGTGTTCAACCTCTCCGACCTTTGTTGGAAAATCTTCAAGACTAACTTCATTGATTTCCCCAACTTAAAGCTCAGTATCCTGTCGCTGTCCATTGTCATTAACCTATGGTTCTTCTTTGCCTATATTAATCGTACCACCTTGAAATTCATGCGTATGCACTATGAAATCAAGGACGCTTCGACTGCTGCTAGCCGTGAAGTGATGGGAAGGAATGTCATACAGGTTGTCGTATGGGGTACCTGGTTCCTCATCACCATGAATATTCTAGGTATGTCCATGCAATGGTTGCTGGTTGTGACTGGAGGCTTGTCAACTGGTGTAGGTTTCGCTTCGAAAGACATCATCGAGAATATCTACTACGGAATCACCCTGATGGCTGGACGAATTAAGGTTGGCGACAGAATTGAGGTCGACGGAACAGTAGGCAATGTGACTAGCATCAGTTACACCTCTACTGTTGTAGAATCAATATTTGGCGAGGTCATCACCTTCCAAAACTCTCAACTGTTCACAAAGAACTACAAGAACCTGACACGCAATCATGGTTATGTATTACAAGTTATTCCTTATGGCGTAGCTTATGGCAGCAATCTGCAACAAGTGATTACGCTTGTCGACGATGCGGTCAACAATCTGAATCACAAGTGGGTTGACCGTTCTAAAAAGGTCAGGTCTGTAGTTGGTGAACTGGGTGATTCCAGCATCAATTTCAAGATGTTCGTGTGGACAAATGCAGCAAAGAAAGCAGATGTTATCAGCGATGTATTGCGCACCATTTACGATACCTTGAACCAAAATGGCATTGAAATTCCATTCCCTCAACAAGATATACATATTAAACAATAATACATTATTTGTTAAATAATTGGCCAAAAACGTGCATTTATATAAAATAATCACTACCTTTGCAAGGTAATATGCAAAGCTGACAACTTATATGAAACATACACTCATTGCAGGTCCATGTGTTATAGAATCGGCAGAATTGCTCGATATCGTAGCTGCAAAGTTGGTGGAAATCAACAAGAAACTTGGTACCAACATCATATTTAAGGCCTCATTCGACAAGGCCAACCGCACATCGCTAAAATCATTCCGCGGACCAGGTATCGACCACGGTTTACTAATGTTGAGCGATGTAAAAGAAAAATATGGACTGCGTGTAACAACAGACATTCACGAAGCTTGGCAAGCACAGCCAGCCGGACAGGTTTGCGACGTATTACAGATACCCGCTTTCCTGTGTAGGCAAACCGACCTGCTTATAGCAGCAGCTAAGACGGGGCGTATAGTAAACATCAAGAAAGGCCAATTCCTTAGCGGAATGGACATGCGCTATCCAGTAGAGAAAGCCCGTGAGGCAGGAGCCAAAGAGATATGGCTAACAGAGCGCGGAAACATGATGGGCTACAACAATTTGGTGGTAGACTTCCGTAACATTCCGCAGATGCTGGATATTGTCGACAATGTCATCATGGACTGCACCCATAGCGTTCAACATCCAGGTGGAGCCAATGGCAAGACAGACGGAGACCGTCGTTATGTTCCCCAGATGGCAATGGCTGCAAAAGCCTTCGGAGCCACAGGTTGGTTCTTTGAAGTACACCCCAACCCCGACCAAGGACTCAGTGACGCTGCCAACATGTTGGAGTTGGACAAATTGGAGCCTTTGATAAACAAATTATTATAGGCACTATAGGGAATATAGGTACTATACAAAATGACAACAAGAGAATACGCAATACAATGTATCAAGGACGAGGCACAAGCGGTGCTAGACCTGATACCTCAAATGAATGAGGACTTTGACCGTGCAGTAGAACTCATTCTTTCCTGTCGTGGGAAGTTGATTGTAACAGGCGTTGGCAAAAGCGGACATATCGGAGCTAAGATAGCTGCTACGCTTGCTTCTACCGGCACACCCTCATTCTTCATTAACCCACTCGACGTATATCACGGCGATTTGGGTGTTATGTCTAAGGGAGATGTAGTACTCGCCATCTCAAATTCAGGACAGACTGACGAGTTGCTGCGTTTTATCCCAATGGTGCTGCATATGCAGATTCCCATCATTGGAATGAGTGGCAATCCACAATCTCTCTTAGCCAAATACTCCACCTGTCATCTTAATGTCTGTGTGGAGAAAGAAGCCTGCCCATTGAATCTGGCTCCCACCAGTTCAACTACGGCAGCATTAGTCATGGGCGACGCTTTGGCGGTAGCCCTCATGGAAAAGCGGAACTTCCAGCCACAGGATTTCGCCCAGTTCCATCCTGGCGGCGAGTTAGGCAAACGACTGCTCACTACTGCTCAGGATGTGATGATAACAGAGCACCTGCCCATCCTGTCGTCAGAGATGCACCTTGGCGAAGCCATTATCCTGGTGAGCAAGGGCAAGTTGGGATTGGGTGTAGCAGTGAAGAATGAGGAATTAGGAATAAAGAATGAGGAATTTTGCGTGGAAGGACTCATCACTGATGGTGACATCCGTCGAGCTATGGAGAAATGGCAGGCCGAATTCTTCAATCGCACGGTAGCAGACATCATGACGCGAACCCCGAAGACGGTCAGTCCAGAAGCAAAGATATCAGAGATACAGAAGATCATGAATAAGAATAAGATACACAATGTGCTCGTTGTTGACAAAGACAACCATCTGCTGGGTATTGTCGACCGTTATGCATGTGTTCTATAATAGAAATGCTTATGAAGATACTGAGAAAAGTACTATTAGCGCTGATGCTTGTTCTGCCTATGGCAGCTGCTGGAATCTACCTGTTCAAGACGTTAGATGCCCGCAATGGTTTGACCATTAGTCAGATCAATTGCATCATGAAAGACTCGCGAGGATACATCTGGTTAGGCACTCCAGCAGGTCTCTATCGCTACGACGGCTATACCTTCCATAGTTTCCAATCAAACTCCCAGGACGGCTCCTCGTTGCCCGACAGCTATATTATCAGCATTCAGGAAACGCTGGAAGGAACACTTCTTGTCAAGACTTCGGCAGGCTATTGTATCTATCATCCTCAATCCGAAAATTTCGAGCGCGACATGAAACAGACTTTCAGTCGCATGGGTATTGAGGCTGTACCCAACATTGTTTATATTGATAGTCATAAGAATGTGTGGGCTTCTATCCCCAACAAGGGTGTCGTAGCCTATAACATGCAGCAACAAACCAGCTATGAGTTCAGTTATACCAATGATGCCCACGGTATTCCTCAGGGCACCATTTGTTCTATTGGTGAGTGTCGCGATGGTGCCATTCTCGTATATGATGACGGATTGATTGTATGCTGCGACATCATGCACCAGCAACACACTGTTTGGCAAAACGACCAGATAGCACGTGAGCGCCTTCGTAATACGCCTACATTGAAAGTGTTTTCCGACCAGATGGATAACATTTGGCTTTATGGGCAAGGGACTCTGATGCTATACAACAAGAACACCAACACCTGGAACACCTCTATTGGCAATCAGTTAGGGCTTACATCTGTCAGCGTAGATCATAGTGTCAACGGAATGGCTGGCGACCGCAACGGCAATATCTGGATAGGTACTGACCGCACGGGGCTTATCCGTTCGTCCGTCAACAACCACGAAATGGAATATATCCAGCCTCGAAGCGCCAACGGCACTATGAAGAATCAAGAAGTTATAGGCATTCAGAGTGTATATATCGACGATACTGACCTGCTTTGGATTGGCACCGAGAAGTCCGGTCTCGCCTATTATGGCAGTAACATTTACAAGTTCGACACCGATTTCAATGGTGATATCACGGCATTGGCTCAGGACAAAGAGGGTAAGATATGGTATGGTACCGGTGACAAAGGCATTATCGGTTACGAGGGAGCCCTAGCCAGTCAAAAAGTTTCCGTAATGACCACAACTGAAGACGGAAGCTTATGGGTTGGTTCCAAACAGAACGGACTTACACGCATCAAAAACGGTTCCAGCACGTACTATTCAGTGGCTCGCGACAGCATGAAGACACTGATTGACGACCATATCAACGCACTTTGCAGCGATCACAGTGGTAATTTGTGGATAGCCACCAACGGAGGCTTGCAGGTGTATAACTCAAAAATGAACACTTTCTCCGCCTATACCCGAGAGAACGGAATGCTGAACACCAACAACATCACCTCGCTGTTCATTGGCAAGAATAACCACCTGCTCATCGGAACCTCCGAAGGTCTTGTTATTCTCAACCTCGACACCCGAGAGAAAATGGTGCTGACGGGTAACTCTACGAACCTGTCAACCTTCACCAACAACTATATCACCCAGATTTTCGAAGACTCCCGCGGTCTCTTGTGGGTTGGTACTCGTGAAGGTATCAACATCCTGAACCCCGATAACGACGAGTTGAGCTATATCACGGAGAAAGAGGGACTCTGCAACAATTCCATTTGCGGTATTGCCGAAGACAAGAACCATAGCATCTGGATTTCCACCAGCAATGGTATCAGTCGCGTAGTAGTACAGCGCAACCACGAAGACGCCTCCTTCACCTATGGCCTCTATAATTATGACATCAGCGATGGTCTGCAGAGCAACGAGTTCAATATGGGTGCCATTCTCACCAAACAAGATGGAAGCGTCATTTTTGGCGGACTCTATGGTGTCAACTGGGTGCGTCAGGGTAATAAGGACGAACAAGAATCCCTTCCTCGTGTCATGCTGACTCAGCTTTTCGTGGGTGAGAAGGAAATTCTCACCGGTATAGAGTATGATGGAAATGTCATTCTACCTCAGTCCCTCAACGAGAGCAACAAGATTGAGTTAAACAACAGCCAGAGCACCTTCACCATCAAGTTTGCCGCTGGTAATTACAATCAGGGCGAACGCCTCCAGTTCATGTACTGGATGGAAGGTCTGGATAACGACTGGCGTAATGGTGATGCCCTGTTGCATGGAGTGAAGTTCCACAATCTGGGCAGTGGCAAATATACCCTTCACGTGAAAGCAGTCAGTGCCGACGGTGCTGTCAGCAACCAGGAGCGTACACTGGAAATCATCGTCGACCGTCCTTGGTGGATATCCTGGTGGATGCTCACCGTCTATGTCATCATTCTTATTATCATCGTTGCCGTCTGGCGCTATGGCATCAAGAAGTTCAAGACCATCTGGCAACGCAAGAAGACCGTTATTGACGAGCTGGCTCGTCAACGCGAGGAAATCAAGCTTACCAGCGACGATCTCCGTCAACCTATGGCACGTATGACAACCATTATTGGTAATATGGCCGAACGAGAGACCTCTATGGAAGGACGCGAGCAACTCAACTCTCTCCATTTCCAGATGCTTCAAATCATCACCCGCATCTCCGAGATGCAAAGCACATTGGAGAATCCTGAGAAGAAAGCAGAGTCGAATGCCAAGGACCGCCTCGAACTAAACGACAGCGGTGAGGTAGCCTTGACTGCTATTAGTTCTGATATGTCCGCAGACATCAAGGCTTTGGAGATTGACGAACAGTCCAAGAAGTTCAGCGTTGTCCTCATCGACACCAACCGCGAGTTTCTCTCCTTCATGAATGCACACCTGCACAAAGTCTATGACTTCCACGTCTACGATAATGTGAAGAGTGCCCTACCCGATATTGAGACGCTCAATGCTGATGTCGTGATATGCAAACAAGATATGGGTGCCACAACGGGTAGTGAGCTTTGCAACCAGTTCAAGTCAGATGTCCGTCGCAGTAAGACCAAGTTTGTCTTGCTGACCGATGGTGTCTTGACAGAACAGGATATGACCGACCAGAATATCACGCTGGCAGCCGATGACTATATCGCCAAGCCATTCAATATTCAGGAGGCTGTTATGCGCATCAACAGGTTGTTAGGTCTTGCACCGATTGAGATTAATCAGGACGTTATCGAGGGCAAGGAGACGCGTATGCTCGAAGGCCAGAATGCCAGCATGACTACTTCCACGATAGTTTACGAGAACATCCAGGACACCCCCGACACTCAGGAGCGCGAGATGCCGGAATCAGAAGCCCAGCAACAGGCCGAGCCCGCACCTGTTCAGGAACAAGCCAATGTACTGGCCCGCTATTATGACAACAACACCATTGGCGACTACACCATGAGTAGTATGATGGACCAGCAGCTCATGCGCAATGTCGAGCAGTTTGTATTGCAAAACATGAGTCGCGGACAGATTAGTCTGGACGAGATGGCCAGCGCAATGGGAATGGGTCGTGTTCCCTTCTTCCATAAGATTCGCAGCATCACCACCAAGACCCCCGCCGAGGTCGTTCGTGAGCTCCGTTTGAAACATGCCTGCACCTTGCTCATCAATACCGATATCAACATGAGCGAGCTGGCTATCAACATTGGCTTCATGACTGCCGAGAACTTCATCAACATCTTCAAGGAAAAGTTCGGAATGACGCCATTGGAATACAGGCTCAAAAATAGGAAATGAGAAATTAAAATGAAGTAATGAAGTAATGGAAAAGAACAGTATAAAGAGAATCATTCAGAAGGTCAAGAACATCAGTGGGCGTAGAACATTTCTACATTTATCATTTACATTTCTCATTTCACATTTCTCATTTCTCATTTGCTCTGCTCAAACCACCGACTCACTCATCGTCGAGACGCTGCGCCAGAGCAACATCCGTTTCTCCCACGACAACAGCGTCACGCTGCTGCTCTCCGGACAGGAGAAGTTCGACGATATGTTCCGAGCCATCCGTCAGGCCAAGAGCAGCATCCACCTGGAGTATTTCAATTTTCGCAACGACTCCATTGCCTCGCTCCTTTTCGACATCCTGCGCGAGAAGCGCAAGGAGGGCGTCGAGGTGCGCGCCATGTTCGACGGCTTTGGCAACGACTCCAACAACCAGCCATTGAAGAAATACCATCTGAAGGCCTTGCGCGAAGACAGCATTGATATTGTGGAATACTCCCCTATCCGATTCCCGTGGGTCAACCATATCTTCGGACGAGACCACCGCAAGATAGTGGTTATTGACGGACAGATAGCCTATACGGGAGGCATGAACGTAGCCGACTATTATATAAAAGGTACAGAACAGGTGGGTGAGTGGCGCGATATGCATTGTCGTATTGAGGGCGATGCTGTCAACGAGCTACAGGCCATCTTCATGCGCATCTGGAACCGCACTACGGGTGAGAATGTCAGTGGAGCCAAATACTATCGTGGAGGCACCCTTACCAAGTTCGAAGGTCTGAAGCCCGACACCACCTATACCAAAGGAAGCAAGATGGTGGGTATCATCAATCGCGAGCCCCATGTCACGCCTAAGATCATGCGCACCTTTTACGTAAGCGCCATCAATCAGGCACAAGACTCCATCCATATTATCAACCCCTACTTCACGCTCATTCCCACTGTCACGCGTGCTCTGACCCGTGCCATCCGTCGTGGTGTGAAGGTTGAAATCATGCTGTCTTCCAAGAGTGATATTCCCTTGACGCCCGATTGTGCCTTGTATCAGGCTCGAAAGTTACAGAAGCGTGGTGCGCGTGTATGGCTCTACAAGCCAGGTTTCCATCATTCCAAGATTATGATGGTTGACGGTCGCTATTGTACCGTAGGCAGTACCAATCTGGATGCCCGTAGTCTGAAGTGTGACTTTGAGGAGAATGCCGTCATCATCGACAAAGCCACCACGCGTGAGCTTGATGATATGTTCTGGCGCGACAAGCAGAAGAGTTTCGAGATGAACGATCAGACGTGGGATGAGTTCCGCACAGGTTGGCAGAAGTTCCGCGGATGGTTTGCCCACTTGTTGCAACCCCTCTTATAATTCCGCTCGACCTTTGTTCACTTCGTACCTTTAGGTCGAAGACTGTTCACTGTTCACTATTCACTAGCGAACGCGCCACTCCTCACCAACTTTTTCATCATACAGATTTCCGTCTCGCTGATGCCGCGTGTCTTCAACCACCTATCGTCCAGTTGAAGTGTTTCTGCATTCTCTTTTCCCGTTGTCAGTTTTGCATATTTCCTCAACTGTTCCGCAGCCTCGCCAATGCGCTTCTGCAGCCACAGCGAATAGCCGTAGTTCAGATGGTCCGAAACATCGGGCTGTTCCTGAGCTATCAACTGCTGATATAAACTCTCCGCCTGTTCCATCTTTCCGCTACAGGTCAGCGACCACGCCAGCACGTGAGCCACGCCCAGGTCGTCGGGACGCTCGTAGTTCAGCTGATACAACACCCTCTGTGCGTCTTCGTATTCCTCCAAGTTCACCAGACACACGGCCTTGTTCAGCATATAGCTCGTCTTCTCCGGATATTTCAGCAACAATTTTTCGTAAATATCCAACGCCTTATCATAGAACTTCGACCGGAAGCAGTCGCGTGCAAAGCCAGCCAGCGCTCTCTCGTTCTCGGGGTCCAGCTTCAATGCTTTAGAGTAATCTTCTCTCCACAGGTAGTATTGCAGGTCGCGCATCTCTTCAGGGAACGAGTCCAACAACAAATTGCTGTATGCGTCAAGCCTACGCTTCTTCACCATCTTCACCACTTCCTTTTTCCGTTCATCCAGAGGTGTATGCAGGAACAGGGCCGACGTGAAGAACAATATTGACGGCACCTCGCCACCCTTGGTGTTCATAAATGGATTGTACATCATTTGCCGATTGGGGAACAGGGCAAAGAAGCGGTAGAGGTCCATCAGGTAGTTTCTGCGGATATAGGCAGGCTGACGCAGTTCCTCAATATCCACCTCGTTTCCCCCCAGGAGTGAAGCCTCACCTCGTTTCATCATCTGCAGGATGCTCTCGGGCAACTGGTTCATCACCTGTTGGAAAGCTATGAGGAACGAGTATTTGTCACTATTGCAGAGCGGTCCTCTCTTCATGGCAGTTTCCATCATCGGGAATCCTTCCACCTTCTCTACATACTGCGCAATGTCCGGATGCTGCATGAAGAAAGGCACAAACCAGTTGCTCATATCATAGAAGAATGGATAGCGCTTCATCTGCGAGAAGCCTCCGAAATAGATGTCGGCACCTTGTTTCTGCATGTCCATCATACGCCTCACCGATTCCTCCAACTTCTCCATACGCTGTTCGGCAGCATCGGGGTGCAGCACGTCTTCAAGGGGGTCGTCGTTCTGCTCCACCAACCCCTCTTGCGTCATCTTGAACGAGTTGTTCTTAATCAGGTCGGGCATGATTTCCTCCCTGATCTTCATAGTATCCTCCCGCTCGCAGGCTGTATAGATAAGTTGCATCTGCAGCTCCGTCAGTTCGTCCAGCACCTTGCTTTTACCAAGCAGTTCTCCAGTGAGCAGCCTCATCTCAGGATACACCTTTATCCAGTCATCGTCAATGGCAAGCACCCATCCCACCAGCGCACGCTGTCTTACCTGTTCGTCCAGCGACTCTTTATAGACATGTATCAGGGTGCGGAACTTGACGATATCAAAGCGGTTCATCACCGACAATGTGATGGCCGACACCAACAACTGCTGGTCGTTTGTATCGATGGTGGGCGACAACAGCATCTCCTCCATACCCTGCCCTACACTGTTGGTCCACATGTGGGTGGTCAGCACATAGTTGAACAGCGCGTTCATCTCCTGCTGGTGTCTCTGATAGATCTCCTTGCTTTTCTCGTGTTGCTTGTGCTCAGGTTCCAGACTAATCATAGCCACCTCGCTCACAAAGTTCTCCATCTCGTCTCTGATGGAGGCTATCGACCATTTTCTACCCTCCTGTCTCACACCTTTATAGATAGCTTGCAGATAGGACGAACCGTTCATGTGCTTATATATCGAGATGTTAGCCACCAGCACATACAGTCTCTGCAAGAGCCTTTGGTACAAGTCTGCCCGCATCGGGTCGTCAAAGCCCTGTATCCAGTGCTCCTCCATCATCTGGTATTCTGCTTTCAGGTCGTTCAGTTTTTCCTGTGTCTGAGGATTGGGCCACGCAGACAGATAAGTCTCTGTCTCCGCGATAGCCAATCCCAGATTGCCTTCTATCAGTTGAATGAAAATCAGTTTCAGCGAATTATCTGTTGTTCCCACTTTTCACTTTTCCCTTTTCACTATTCACTATTCACTGTTCACTAGCGAACGCGCCCCTTCTCCAGCCATTTCTCTGCTCTGTCCACATCCTCCTGGCGTGGGCCCTGAGCATGTACGAATTTCAAGTCCTTAGGCAGAGAGTCCGCCAGTTCCACCTTCAGTTTGCATCGTTCCTTGATGAGGTCTCGATAGTAAGCCACTCCGTGTTTGTTAATAGAGTCGCACGCTTGGTTATAGGCCTTCACAAACAGTTCCAGCTGCTTGGCACGTGCCTGTCGCTGCATCTCTTTCTCGCGGAAGGCTATCACGCCCATCTGCCAGCCCAAATCCCTGGTGTCCAGCACCACGGGGTTCTTCATGGCTCGCGCCCAGGTGGCCTGCGGTTCTGTCAGACAGAGCACGTCCATGATGTTGTTCTGCAACATCTGCATCCTCACAAACACATCGTTCACCTGCACCTTGAACACACGGTCCTTATCCAGTTTTGCCGAGTCGATGGCAGCGTCTGCCAGCATGTCCGTCACCGAATAGCGCGTCATCGCTATCATCTTGTCGTCCAACTGCTTGACCAGCTTCACGCGCGAGTTTCTGTTGCTCACCAGTTGCCAGTAGGCATTCGTGGCAGCAACATAGCGCATCTTCGTGCCCCGTTTGGCCATTCGCATTGCCCTTACCAAGTCGGTCACTGCGCCTTCCACACGTCCACGTTCCATTGCGGTGTCGCAGTCCATCTGGGCCTTGTAGTATTTCAGGCGGACGCCCCCTCTCAGCGTGTCGTACAGGTTATAGTGCTGAGCCACATACAGAGGCAGACAGTCCAGCGTAGGCATCACCGCCACTTTCAGGGCAGCCGAGTCCTTTCTGGCAGCCTCCATGCGCTGCTTTTTGGTCAGTTGCTTGGTTTCCTCGTAGCTCTGTCCACATGCTGCCATCAGCAGCACACCCAGGATGATTAAAACAGTATTCTTCACGAGTGAAGTTCCAAGATAAATCGTGTACCTTTCGTAAACTGGGGGTCAATCTCCAGGTCGCCACCCATTTTCAGTGCCATCTGTCGGCAGATGGGCAGTCCCAAGCCGTCACCCTTTGTCAGGTCTTTCACCTCACGGAACGGTGTGAACACCTCTTGGCGCTGTTCCTCACTCATCGGCTCACCCGTGTTCGACACGAGGAACTGGTGTGAGTGAGCCCCACGCTTCTTGTATTCCAGTACGATGGTACCCTCTTCATTCACATATTCCAAGGCGTTCATCAGCAAGTGGTTCAGGATATGAGTCACATACGCCTTGTTTGTGGTCAGTGCCATCTTTGGAGCGTTTACCGTCAGCGTCACGTCTTTCTTCAGCTTGCTGCGGATGGGCTCTGCCAGCTCTTCGCAGAACTTGCTGATGGTCACCTCCTCCATTTCCACCTCGTCGGTAGAATTCTCCAGATCCGACAGTGTCTCGATATGACTCGAGAAGTCCAGCAGGGCCTTCACCTCTGGCGTGTTCTTATCCAGTTTCTTCAACGAAGGCTCCAGCTGTGCCGAGATGTTGCTGATAAACTTAGCCTTCTGCGCATTGCTCTCGTTAGCCATGTTGATGGTCTTCTTCTGCTTGCGAGTCAGCAGGATGAACCGCATCAGCACCACAGCACCGATGACCAAAGCAGCAGCCAGTGCGCCAGCCAGGATTGCCAGTCCCCAGATGATAGCCATGCGGGTGGTCAGCGAACTGTCCATATCGTCTATCGTAGCGTCGCGCTCCGTTATCTGCTGTTTCAGCGCCTTGATCTCGTCAGCCGACTTGATGGCGTTCACCGAGTCCTTCCACAGCATATAGTTATTGTACGACTGTGCCACGATACTGGCATTATTGCTCCTACGTCCGTTGGCTATCAGGGTCTTATACACCTGGTCCACCTTGTCATACTCCTTCGAGGCTGTCAGCTTATCGGCCATTTCCTTGAACACCTCGTTACCCTTGGCACTCTGTCCGAAGGTGTAGTAGTATATCGCCTTGTTGTACAACAGGTCGTTCATCACGTTGTCGTCGCCCGAAACCTTCGCGTGGTTCTCCATCGCGTTCAGGTGATCCCTCGCGCTCTCCGCCCTGCGCATGTTGATATACATCTTCATACGCTCCTTGCTTACCTCGTAGTGCAATGCAGCCTTCTCGCTGGGACTGATGGTCTTGCTTTCTATCGCCTGATCCACTCTGCTCAGCAGGTCGAAGCCCAGGCCATTATTAAAATAGTCCTCATAGGCACGGATGTAAAAATAGCGGGCCGTGATGTATGATTTCTTTTCATACGCTGCCTCAGCGTCTTTTTGCAGCTTATTCTTCTCAACAGCCTGTGCACTGGCCATGGTGCAACAGGCCAGCAGGCAAAAAACCAAACTTACAATTTTGTTCTTCATATTTTATATTTTTTATTCTTTTTCTTTAAACGACCGCAAAGGTACGAATAAACGAGCGAAAATGCAAATTTATTGGCAATTTTCCGAGCGTGAATACCTTTTTAATTGGTCTGCCTACGATTTCCCGAGGGTCTCACAGCAATATGCAAAAAATTGTTAATTCCTTTGGTTGTCCGCATACAGGCTGTGACAGAGTGTAATCAGGAGTCGCGAGCGGGGGGATGTTTCAGATGTCAGATTTCAGTTTTTATTTTGGCACCCCTACATGACCTTCATCGAGGATGGAATAGATGTATAAAAATATTATATATATATTATATAATTTTATATATATTATAATATATATAAAATCTTACTTGGGTCTGGATGCGAGGGATCATACCCCTCATTTTAAAAACTGAAATCTGACATCTGAATCCATGGTGTGTGTTTAGCAACCTCTCCGTACACATGAAAAGATTTCAAAAAGTTTTACACGAATAATTTGTTTTGAATTTGATTTTTTCGTACCTTTGTAATGTCAAACAATGAAGCAGTAGAGACGGCCTTTAAGGGTAAAAATTGCGAGATTTAAATCTAGAAATTGCGCGCATTAATGGTAGCAAGTTTTTCTCTTAATAGGCATCTTAACAGCGGAATTGAAAGACAACGAGAGCATCAACAAAATTATTAACAAATTCAGTGAGTCCTCTACCCACTCGGGAATCTCTGCAGGTGTCATCAAGGCGGCATGAACCAGAACTAAAGGGAAAAGCGGAGTGACCGAAAAGGGTTACTCCGCTTTGTTTTGAGCCTCTTGTCGGATTCGAACCAACGACCCCGAGATTACAAATCACGTGCTCTGGCCAACTGAGCTAAAGAGGCGGGTGGGCAGCTATCTGCAT
>CACXTX010000029.1 GCA_902770635.1 uncultured Prevotellaceae bacterium
GTCGCTGGCAAGCGTAATGGCGTTAGCCTGTGCATATAAAATCATGCGCTCTTCCACCTTGCCTATACTAAAGGGCCGAACAGATGAATAACCCTTTTGGCGGATTTCATCCAGAACCATAGCAATGAGTTCTTCTACTGATTTGCCTTTCAATTCCATAACGAATTGCAAAGATACGAATAAGCGAGCAAAAAACAAAGGAAAACCAGTTTTTTCTTTTTATTTTCGAGCGAAAGTATCTAAGACGAAGTCAAAGACATAAACTTTGTGGAATAAAAACGCTTTTGGGTGAAAAAACTACGGAAAACGTGCGAATAATCGGATAAAAGTTTGGGTAGGAAATAAAAAATGAGTAAATTTGCAGTCAATTATCTTATGTTAAATTAAAATTCCGGATAACAATGTTATATTCAACTATTGTACAAAGAGACTCGACTGGTTTTAACCAAATTTATAATGCTGCCCGTGAATTCGAAGAAATGAACGTTCTCGAAGCGATAATTGCATGTAAGTTTGACAAGAAGAAAGTAGAACAGACCTTGAATCTTGTGCGTATGTATCAGGCTCGACTCAATAATGAGTCCATGGAGATTGTTGCCTTTTCCGAAAACTTTATTGAAGAATACGCTACTGATCATAATGAGTGTTTCCGTTTGACGGAAAAACTCGTAAGACGAATTGGTACAACCATTACTGGCAGCATGAAGATATTTCGTAAGTTCTGTCCTGTGGTACGTCGCAAATTGGACGGTGCTGGCAATATAGTTCCAACGCTTGACTATAGCAGGCTAACATTCCGACAATTTCAAGGTCAATTGTTCGGAATTGAGGTTTACATTGGTTTAGTTCAGACTTTGCTTCATGAGTTGGCAGCTTTCTTCTATCATCTGGTTTTAGTGCTGAAAGTCTGCAAGGACATGATTCGTCAAGAAGAAGAGGTTATAGGCGACTATGAACGTCTCAAGAAGATTTTTGAAAAGAGTTGTGATGAAGTGCTCCGTTGCGTGAATGATGTCTTCGATACCTTTGGAGAAGTTAAATTGATTTCTGAGGAAGAGTTAGCAGAACGTCGTAAGAATGCCCGTCCTATGAAGGAATGGCTTCAGAAGGATTATCATGCTCATGACAGGAAGTGGTTGAAACGTCAAGCCTACATCTATAGACTGACCTCCGGTCGCCAATATGGTCTCGACGAAAAGGCTTCAGTACTTTGGGCTCACAACCTTGAATGGGGCAGAAAAGTCTGTGATTTGATTCCCAAACTTGATACGTTACATATTCCTTTTAAGCACAACAAAAAAGCGGATAATGCTGGCAAAAAAGGAACGTATGATGCACGTGCAATGGCCTATTTCGTCAAGTGGAGTGCTGTCAGCCAGATGAGCATAGATGGTAAAACTGTCATTAACGAGAAAAATGAGAGACAGTTTTATGAGAATTACTTGAAGGTACATTACAAGGGGGATTATCTGTTGCCTACATGGCAGGCGGTTTGTCGTGAACGTAAGTTCTGTTATGACAAGAAAATTTCCAATCAAGAGATGATTAACGGTTTTGCCAGTTATTTAAATAATTCGGAAGAGGCAGCATAAGTTCGTTTTCACCATATCCTTTTTTTACAGGCTTCCATTTTTTTGGAAGCCTTTTTTGATGGGTAAAAAGCTGTTAAGCGCAAATTCTGTCACCCTGTTTTTACAGATTGTTTGGAAATTGTAAAAACTCTCTTCATCGTCAAGAGGACATGGCTGTTTCTGCTGTAAAAACTACTTTGTTTTTATTTATAACCGCTTGTTTTTTAAGGCGTTATCCGTAAACCCATTTCTTCTTTTATTTTTGGAAGTATTCTGGTAAAGCTTTACCTTTGCATCAACTTCTCAGGCACGAAGCCGCGTGCCAATTATGAAGAAGCGGTTATCAAGTAAGGTGATGCTGACGGCAAAGTAAACCTGAGACCACAAAGTTTCCTAATAATAAAGAAAACAATTATGGAAACCGTTTTTAAAATGAGCTTTTTCAAAGCTCCTATTTGGAACAAATCGCCGCTGAGAGTGGTGAGTCTGTTTTGGGTGTGGCTGACGGTCACGATGAAGTGGATGCAACTTTTTGTTGACCCAGATCGAGACGTTTCTCTGTCGAGCAAAACAGAGCGTCTTCGCAGCTTGGTGGGTGACGATGCTCAACGCCAGTTTAAAGGCAAGAACTTCGACTACATCACGCCTGCGGGTACGTTTGTCTATTGCGACGACAAGTCACTGGTTGAGCCATCAAACATGTTGTGTATCGACCTGGACCATCTGGACGATGACTCTGAGGCTATGAAGTGGAAAGTTTCCCCTGAAGAAATGAAGCAATTGCTCTTAAAAGACCCTTACTGGGGCGAGAAAGTGCTGCTGATGTTTACTTCGCCTCGCGGTCATGGCTTGAAGGTCTTTGTCGAAATAAACCTCGACAAGTGCGACTATGCCACTTGGTTCAATGCTATCCGTAACTATCTGATGAAAACCTACGGATTGGGAGAGAAGCAAGTGGACTCGTCGGTGGCTAACATTAGTCACGCATGCTTTATCAGTTATGATCCCGACGCATACCTGCGTGCCGACCTTTATGAGTTTTTTATTTAAAAGATTAGATAGGAATGAATAATAATAATGTATTCGACCCTCTGGCGTGGGCATCACAAGATAATAACGCCAACCGTGAGACAAAGAACGAGGCTCCGACCGTGAGTGCTCCAGTTGCTAACCCTACAGCCAGTCTTCCCCTTAATGGGGAACTGGCTAAGGCACAGGCTGTCTGCGACGAACTGATTCAGCGCGGTGCCAACATCGCCGAGAGTTATGAGGACTACCTGAAGTTAGGCTTCGCCCTGGCTGATGGACTGGGTGCCGATGGGCACGATATCTATCAAACCCTTTGCGCCCAGAGTACGAAGTATCGTCAGGCTGACTGCGAGAAAAAGTGGCAGGAGTGTTTGTCGAAGCATGACGGGCGTACTACCATCGCTACTTTCTACGACATGGCCAAGCAGGCTGGTATAGACCTGTCGGAAGTGTCACGCAGTTATCCTTCGACTGAGTTTGCCTCAAAACCTCAGAATCCTCACGGCTGCAAGGCTGGTGGCATTCAATATCAGGAGGGGACTGAAAGTAATAGTCAATTTGTTAATAATCAAAATGTTAACAAGAAAACAACACCTACTACTGACACCCACGTAACCATTCCTCAGAGCGGTGAGGAAACTGAGGTTTTGGGGTTTTCATTCGACCTGACCTTCAGCCAGCTGCTGGACAAGAGCAAGCTGCCCGTTACCATACAGCGTACACTGGAAGGTAAGAATAATCCCGTGGAGCAGGACAAGACCATCCTGACCTCACTCGACTTGCTGGCTATGGCGGAGCCCAATGTTTATGGCATCTATGGCGGGAAGCGCGTCTATACACCGTTCTATCTCTTCATCCTTGGGATGGCAGGTATCAGCCATAAGGGTACCATCGACGACATCAAGGAATTGTTGATGCCTATCGAGAAGCATATCCAGGCGCAATACTATGCCCAACTGGCAGATTATAAAGAACAGCATGCTGAGTGGGAAACTCGTAAGGCACAACGCGGCAAAGGTGCCGAAAGCGCAGGACTGGAACCGGAAGAACCCGTCTATCGCAGCCTTTTCGTCTCTGCCGACTCTTCTGCTGCTGCTTTCAAGCAGGATCTGTACTCCTTTGGCGGACATGGAATGATATTCTCTACCGAGGCCGACACGCTGACTCAGGCACTCAGCCAGGAATGGGGACAGTTTACAGATGTACTACGCATGGCGTTCCACCATGAGAGCATTACAAGTACACGTACTAAGGACAAACAGCACATCGTTATAGAGGAACCACAGCTGGGACTGCTCGTCACGTGTACACCCAAGCAGATTTCCTCACTACTTTCATCCAAGCAGAACGAGAACGGCTCCTCATCGCGTAACCTCTTCTATGTGGCCAAGGAGGAACTCGGCTGGAAAAATCCCTTCGAAGAAAAAGAACCCATAGCCGACCGCTATCGCGAAATAGGGAAAAGCGTCAAGCAGATGTACGACTTGTTGACTAAGCGCGAGAAAAACCGCATACAGATTCTCCTCACCGAAGAACAGCAGCAGGCTTTCAACGCTCACTTCAAGCCATTGTTGCCTGAACAGGTCGGACTCTATGGTATTGAGTTTGCAGCCTTCATTGTACGTATCGCCCTCGTGGCTTTTCGTTTGATGATGGTACTCACCACATTGCGCAACTTCGAGCATGGACATTTGGCCGATACGCAGCAACAGGCTTTTGTCTGTACCGACGATGACTACCATACTGCCATGACCATCATCGACTGCTTGGTGGAACATACCGGCTATGTCTATAACACGCTTCTACGCCCTTCTGACGAGCAACAGCTAAACGTACAGCCCCTAAAACCACGTGAGCAGCAACTCTACCTGGCTTTGGACGACGAGTTTACTACCAAGCAGTTTGAACAGACGGCTAAAGCACTTGGTATTCCGCTTAAAACAGCCCAGCGCTATCTGGGAAACCTGATTTCTCGCTATCAGCTGATTAAAAGAATCTCACAAGGCAACTATGTCAAGGTAAATCAAAGCAACAATTAGCGAGCCGTAACCTCACGACCAACGAGCCGTAATGTCATTAATGACGAGATTACGGCTCGTATTTTTTTACACTAAGTGCGTAACGGGAACCCAGTTGATAACATGGTGGGGCGATAGTGTAACCTACCATTATTGAATTCGGAATATTATTAACAATATTTAGTAAAATAATGGCGGGAATATTTGGTAGTCTCGCAGATTTATTGTATCTTTGCAATGTGATAGAAATCATGTAAAAACACAATAGAAAGGCAGGAAAGTCCTGACCTGGATCATGTTTCACTTAATATTCTAATATCATGAGTAAAATTCTTTACGAAGTTTACAAGAACGACATCAAGGACTCAGAGTCTGTGATGTATGGGAAGTGGTACGCCCGTCTGAAGAGCATCGAGACGATGTCGATGACAAAGTTGGCCAAGCACATCTCCGAGCACGGAAGCGTATTTACCGAAGACGTGGTGGAGGGTGTGATGAAGAAGTTCAAAACCTGTCTGCTGGAGATGCTGCTGGAGTCGAAGAAGGTGAAGGTGGCCGGACTGGGCACGTTCTACCTGACCTGCGAATGCCAGAAGGGCGGTGCCGACACCTGAAGGCGCTGCACATCCGCTTCTTGCCCGACCAGGCACAGGAGGACAACCTCTCCAGCCGTGAGTTCATCAAGAAGGCCGAGTTCGTCAACGTCAAGAGCCTGCTGACTGGCAAGGACGAGGAGTCTGAGACCGGCGAGGACGACGGTACGAACACCAATCAGGGCGGTGGTTCGCAGCAAGGAGGCGGCGGTAACAACGACGACCTGGGCGACGGCGATTAAAAGGCTGAACACGCGGAATTGACACAAGGTCGATCCCTCCCCTGCCACGGGCAGAGCAACACAAAGAAAAAAGTCCAAAACTGAAAGTGAACTTTCGTCTTGGACTTCTTTCTTTGTGACTCCCGCGGGATTCAAACCCACAACCTTCTGATCCGTAGTCAGATGCTCTATTCAGTTGAGCTAGGGAGCCTCATTTCTTTAAAGCGAGTGCAAAGGTACGGAGTTTTTGGGAAACTGCCAAATATTTCTGCAACTTTTTTAGAAAAAAGTGCAAAAAAGCAAGGATTTCCCTCCGCAAGACTATTTATTACCCTTGAGAATGACGTAAATAATCACGGGAGCACCGATTAAAGGGGTGACGGCATTCAGGGGAATGACCCCACTCTCGCCCGGCAAGACACAAAGCAGATTACAGGTCAGGGCGACAATACTGCCCATCAGAATGGTGGCTGGCAACAGCGAGCGGTGGTTGTCGGTATGCAACAGCAGGCGGGCAATATGCGGAACGGCCAGTCCGATGAAGGCTACAGGTCCGCAGAAAGCGGTGACAATAGCGGTCAGCAATCCCGTGACCACCAGCAGCCAGTTGCGCACCCTCATGATGTTGATGCCCAGGTTCTCGGCATAGCGGTCGCCCAGCATCAGGGCATTGAGCGGCTTGATAAGCAGCACGCTACCCAGCAGTCCTGCCAAGGTGACAACGGCAAAGGCTGGCATCATGCGCATGGAGACACCACCAAAAGAGCCCATGCCCCACACCATGTACGACTTGACACCTTCGTCGGTGGCAAAGAAGTTGAGCAGCGAGATGGCAGAGTTGGAGATGTAGCCTATCATGATGCCGATAATGAGCAACATGACATGATTACGCACCAACGTGGAGAAAAAGAAGATGACGACCATGACGGTCATGGCCCCGACAAAGGCGGCAACCAGCACGGCGACGAAGCCAGACACGCTGACGGAACCAGCCGAGATGCTGCCCCCAAGGAGCAACATGACCAGGGCGACACCCAAGCCGGCACCACTGTTGATGCCAAAGACGCTGGGACCTGCCAACGGATTGCGGAAAGCGGTCTGCAACATGAGTCCGCTGACAGCCAGCGCGCCTCCTGCCAAGAGGGCGGTAAGTGCCTGGGGAAGTCGCGACTCGAGGATGATATACTGCCACGAGGGTTTCACCTGATCGCCCGCCAGAATATGCAAGGTGTCGGCCACAGGGATAGTGACTGAACCCACGAAGATGTTCAGGGCGAAGAGCACGAAGATGACGATGCCCAACAAGAGACAATATACAGTACCTTTACTCACTTATTTTCTGATAATAACGCAAAGACGGCAGATTCAGGATGTCAGGATGCAGGATCTTGATGAAGTCAGACAGCAGCCAGTCGGGACGGAAGGGGGCTTCCTCGTAGAACATCGACAGTTCGACATTACAGCCATAAGCCTCTTTCTGACGGAAGGCCTTGAACTGACTGTAGCCATGATGCTCGGCCAACAGTTCGCGATAGGTGATGAGGTGGTCGCTACTGAAACGGAACAGCCACATGTCGCACTCCCCTGCCCTCTCCAATACCGTTTCGAAAGGCAACGAGACACTACCACTATGCTCGTCGTCAGCCCACGGATACTGGCTCTGGGCATCTTTCAGCATCTGGCCGATGGTGCTGTGTCCACCCGGCACATACCAGACAGAACCCGTGACTTTGTCCAATACGACAGAACGCCTGACCTTGGAGGTCATTGCCACTTGCTTCAAGGCCTGATAGCTGCTGTCAACCACGGCAAACAGGCTGTCGGCACGTTGCTCACACCCGAAGAGCATTCCGTAGAAACGCATCCACTCGGCACGAGCCAGGGGTGTTGCCTCCATATACTCGGCACACTCAATCAGCGGGATGTCGATATCCTCCACCTTGCCATAGCCCCCGCTGTTCTCGAAGGGCGACAGGAAGATGGCATCGGGATGCTGGTCGATGAGCTTTTCAACAACAGGACTCATGGCGTCGCCACAGTCAGAGATGCGCCCCTTCGCCACCTGTTCGTGGATATAGGGCACCTTGATGTATTTCAAATCGGCCACCCCTGCTATCTTGTCCTCGGCATGCAGCATCTGCAACAGGGCACAATGCACCGTGGTAAAGACGACGCTGCGTGTCAAAGGCGTGCGGACAACGGTTCCTTCGGGAAGATGGGCAGGCAACTCGGCATCCGACGGCACCAGGACATAGCGGTGCAGCACCTTGCCTTCCTTCCAGGGGTTCTGCAGCGTTGCCACGGTATAGCCCTGGTGGCGCACCACCGTCAGTTTGCGGGCATACTTGAAAGCAAGGGTGTCGCCACCGTCCTGCAACACGGCAGTCTGTCTGCCACAGGACGATAGCAACACCGCCAGGAGTATTAGATAAAAAAGTCTATACATCAAATCAGTATCAGAACTGTACAGCTACGTCGTCGTAGGCGAAGTAGGCAGGTGTGCTCATGCCCCACTCGTTAACGCAGGAGCCATCCATGTTGAACTCAACCTTCTGAACCTTGCCCAAAACGCTCAGGTCGAACTTGGTCCAATCCTTTACGAAGTTGCCATCCTTAGCCAGATAGAACTCGGCAGTACCGGTAACCTGTCCAGCCTTGTTGTAACCCGTGGCTATGATCTTGAACCAGTCCTCGTCCTTCTTGAAGGAAGAATACGGATTCATCATATCGTTCAGGGCATAGCTGGTGTTAATCACAAACATGTGGTCGATAACGCGCTCTGCACCGTCAGCGAAATAGATTACGGGCACAGGAGCACCAGGATAAGAGGCATAGCCGTTGTGAACGCAGAAGTTCTTGGAACCGTTGTGCCCGGTGGTTACGGGAATCTCCAGCTGCTGCTTGTAGCTGGCCTTGGTAACGTCGGTGCTGATATAGTTAGACACAGCATGGCCACCACCCCAGTAGCACTTGTCCATATAGCCATTGCAGAACTCGTGAGCCAGATAGGTGTTGCCCAGGTCTTCCCACTGATAGATAGTAGCGTCCTCGTCTGCAGGATAGAGCAACGCGCCACCATACTGAGTGGCATCAATCAGCGAGGTCCAGCTCTGCTGACCGACATAGTTGGTACCGGCCTTCCAGTCGGCATCCTCGAAGGTTAACACACGGATAGTACCTACAGGACTACCAGCATTGTCCTCTTTTGAACAAGAGGTGAAAGCAGTCATTGCCACGAAGGCGGCTGCCACGAAAAACAAATGTTTTTTCATCATGATAGTTTTTTTAATGAATAAAATAAAGTTTATTTGACTACATATTTCTTTCCGTTCCTGATATAGAGTCCCTTGCCTGGGGTCTGCATTCTTCTGCCTTGCAGGTCGTAGAAAACACCATCGGACTCCGTAGCGTTCCTGATTGTCTGAATGCCCGTCAGCGCATCTTTCACTCGCTGGATAGAGGTGTCCAGATGCAAGTCCTCGGCTCCCGTCACCTCGGTAGAGGTCTCGCCTATCCATCCGCAATCCTGAAGGACGCCGTTATAGACACGGATAAAATCGACGAAGTCTATCTCCACAGGCTCACGGCTAACCACCTGGACGGCGTTGTCGAAATCAAAGCTGGAAGCATCTTGATCTGCATTGGGCTTGTTATCGACATAACCCCACGCCAGCGACTTCAGCAGCCAGTTCTCATGGTCATAGTCCCCCGTGTTGGTAGCGTTGCAGGGCAACAGGGTCTGAAGTCCGAAAGTCAGCTGGTCGTCGGTGACCCACTGAGGGAAATAGGTCTGCTCGTGATACCTGTTCTTGTGCATATAGCCGGAGCCGCCCTTGTTGTCGGTCCAGGGGATATACTGCTCTATGGTGATGTCCTTGCTGATGCTACTGGCCTTACCGTCATACTCCTCCGTAACGGGGCGCGAATAGGTGACGCTATAGCCATAAACCACCTTGCCAACACTATCCACGTCGGCACTACCCTTCAGCTCGTACCACGGATCGTCAGGAAGTCCGTTTCCATTGACGTCCTTCGACACCATGACGATGCCTGGCTCACTACTGTTCTCGAAACTACAGTTGCCCTGTATCAGCACATCCTTCTGCCCTTTCACATTGGCAATGGAGTGGTCGAAATGGAAGGTGACATAGCCACCATATCCACCCAGACAAACCACGTCTC
The DNA here is from genome assembly GCA_902770635.1 of uncultured Prevotellaceae bacterium. GTDB lineage: Bacteria > Bacteroidota > Bacteroidia > Bacteroidales > Bacteroidaceae > Prevotella. The sequence goes on from CACXTX010000029.1 coordinate 9,615, forward strand.
TCTGATTATTGGCCAGGCTGTTAGTACACTTCTGAACCATAGTCTGTAGATTGTCGCCTGCCTCATACTCGGGCATGGTGTTGACAAACTGTCCTGGTGCGGGCATATACTCGTCCACCACCTTGATGTAGGGCGAGTGAACGGTCACGTCGTCCATGCGCTGCGCCTCAGCAGTCAGCGTACCCAGCAGGGCACATATCATCAGTATCTTTTTCATCATTTCTTGGGTTTCGTTAAGAATACAGCATGGGCAGGAATATCTCCCGTCCGGACTTTATAGTCGAACGTGCCGTCCTGATGGAAGTGCAACAGGTCGCCACTCGACACGTAGTTCTTGGCATCCATCAGGTAGAAGTCGCGCCCATTGGGATTGACGATGATGCCATAGGGCTGGATGATGGCTTCGGCCTCCTTGGCAGTGGTGAGCTGGCGGTTGACCACCTCGTGGGTGGCCACATTGATAATGCCCAGCATGCGCTCGTTCTTCATCGTCTCATAGTTGAACTGCATGCCCATGTAATACAGCGAGTCGCCGACAATACACATATCAGACACCACCACGTCGATACGCCCCATGCGTTGCAGCTGTCCGCTGGCGTCTTTCTGCAACCAGCACAAGTGAGACGGCTCTCCGTAATAGTCGCCTCGCGAGCTCACCCACAACTGGCCGTAGCGGTCTGCCCTGCAACGGTGCAGGTTCGGGGCGACATCTATCTTCCTTTCCTCCGTAAAGGTGTTCAGGTCTATCACACTCACCGTGTGGTCGTAGTCAGGCACCATATAGCCACCGCTATTGGCCACATACAGTTTGTCGCCTATCACAGCCAGTTCCTCGGGTTGGTAACCCACCGTCACCTGGGCCACCGTCCGCAGGGTCAGCGTGTCTATCTTATAGACCTGTCCCAACGGGGCATCCTGGCTGACATTGACGGGACCGACATAGGAACTGACATAGGCATAACCCTGGTGGAAAGCCACACTCCGGCAGTTTGGCACGTCTATCTTGCCCTGCTTCACGGCATCCTTGGCACCCAGCACCTCCACCTTGTTAGAACAGTTGATGACCAACCAGAGCTTGGAGCCGTATATCTGTGCATCGTTGCCCACATCGCCCAGTTCCTTCACCTCGTTGGGATTGCGCTCGGCATAGATGTTACGCAGGTAGTGGGCCGTCTCACCCGAGAGGTCCAGAAAGTCGAGGGTACACTTGTTGGAACCCATATTCCCCTCGTTCAGCACATACATGCCCAACACCTCCGTCGCCTCCGTCTTGGCACCGGTGTCTTCGTCTTCCATATAGACAATGTAGTCGTCAGTCCGACAACCGACGATGCTCAGCAGGATGGTTATATATATAATAAGGTGTCGCTTCATATCTTCACGTCTAATGTTATTCCGTAGTTGCGCTTGGGCATCGGGTAGTTCAATATCACGTCGTAGTCTTGCGAGAACAGGTTGTTCACTTCCAGCATTACTCGCCATTGACCATTAACCATTGACCATTGATACGATAGCGAGAGGTCGCTGGTGTACCAGGGCTGCATGTAGTTATACTTGATGTTCTCCTGCTGGTTGTAGCGTTCGCCCGCATAGATGAACGAGTAGTTCAAGTCCCAGTTGTGGTACTGCACGTTCAGGATGGCCGAACCGGAGTGCCAGGGGATATAGGGTATCTGGTGCTTGTAGAAAGCATCCTGCGGATTGGTCACATCCCTGGCGTCCTGATAGGTATATTGCAGACGGCCCGTTACCAACAGTCCTCTGGCAGGCACCATCGTCAGCTCCGTCTCGACGTCTATGCCCTTGATGTGTACCTTGCCCAAGTTCAGCATGGTCCAACGGAACTGCTGTCCCTTCGGATAGGCCACAATCTTGTCGTGTACGCTATTGTAGTAGGCATCAGCCTGCAAGTGGAAAAAGCGGAAGAATCCCCTATCCCACTGGTGGTCGTAGCTCAACCCGACATTATACTGCAAGGCGGTTTCCGGTTCCAGCAAGGCATTGCCCAAATCGGTATAGTACAGGTCGTTGAAAGTAGGCATCCGGAAGCTCTTCTTGGCATACATCCGGACAGACAGCGCGTGCGACGCAAACGGATAGACGTTGAAGAAGACGGCTGGCGTATATTCCACCTTGGAATCGGGCGACGCGGCATATTTCACATGATCTTTCACCGTGGTCATCAACACGGAGCCTTGCACCTTCAGCCAGTCCAGGTTCAACGCCGTAGCCAGCGACACATAGTTGCTGAAACGGTGAGGATAGACAAACTGGCGCATATCGGCATCGAGCTTGTTCCAACGGAAGTCGTAGCTCAGCGAGGCGCTCCACATAGGCAGGATGTTATAGACGTTAGAGGTCGAGAAATACAGTTCCTGCTGCTTGTAGGTGTTGTCCACCTGCATCTGTGTGGTGTCTCTGTTCACATAGCGGGTATTGTAATACGCATATTTGGCCACCGCCTGCATCGTGAACTTGTCGCCAATGCTCTTCTGGAAACGTCCTTGTACAAACGTGTTATGGTCCCACTGCCGCTCGCCCCTGCGCCAGACGTTGTTGACGATGGCACCAGGTATGCCACGTTCTGAGTGATAGGTATATACCTTCAGCTTCCAAAAGCCGTCGCTAATCATGCCATGCAGGTTGCCCTCGGCCCTTACAGCCCAGATGTCACCGTTCTGGCGGGTGGCTGTCGTATCGTAAGCCACCGTGCCGTCTTGTTTCTTTCGTTTATATCTGAACTTGTATTTGCCACTGGCTGTCAGCACCTCTGCCGATAGCGAAGAGCTGACCTTATGGCTTAGCTTCTGTTCCCATAGGGCAGAGAAGCGAAACAGGTCGCTGGACCCGTATTTGGCCTTGAACCTCAGGTTGTAGTTCTTGCCTGGCTCAAAGCGGGGGGCTCGCGTTCGGATGTAGATGGCTCCTGCATGTCCGAAATCGCTGGCGGGTTGCAGGATGGCACTCTTCTGTCCGTTGAACAGGGTTATTTCCTCCACATTGTCCAACGAGAACTGCCCCAGGTCTATCTGTCCGTTCTGTGCATTGCCCAGTTCCACACCGTCGTAGCTGATGCCCAGATGGTTGGTACCCATCGAGCGGATATTCACCGTCTTGATGCCTCCTACGCCACCATAGTCCTTCAACTGGATGCCGGAGAAGTAGCGAAGGGCGTCGGCCACCGAGTTCGACGACAGTTTCTCCAACTGCTCACCTGCCAGGGTTTGCGAGGGGATGACCTCCTTATGATTATAGCGCGACATGACGACAACCTCATCCACGTGTTGGATGCTGTCGAAACGACTGCGCTGGGCGAAACAATTAAAAGCGAAAAAAGAAATGTGAAAAGTGAGTAAAAGCATAAACACCCTCTGAGTCAGAGGATGTCCCATCAGCCTATATCTTCTCGCATTACTCATTTCTCATTTTACACTTTTCCCTTTTCACTTTTCCTTTAAAAAGCGGGAGGCCCGTGTCTCACGACATAAGCCTCCCCGAGACTTAATATAATAATACACGTATTCGCACTTTCGACCTAACCCCAGAGGTCTGAAAAGTGCATTGATGCAGAAAGGAGGTCTTCTGACTTACAGTCCGGTAGCAAGCGTCTTCCCAATAATATCAGTGACTTTCGTGCTTGCATCGCTAAAGACTGCTTACAGCTGCGGGACAGTTGGGGATTCACACCCCATTCCCTTACCTTCATGCGAGTGCAAAATTACAACAAAAAAACGGGACTGCCAAACGATAGTCCCATTTTTTACCTTAATCTTATTTTCCATCAAAATAGTAACCTGGCTGTTGGGGCCTGATAAATCCCCCTTACTCCATCAGAATCTTGACGATACGCTCGGCAGTACGCCCGTCCCATCGGTCGGGAAGTGAAGAGGACTTCCATTGGCCCTGCACCAGTTTCTGCATAGCCTCGCTCAGTTTTGCAGCATCTTCGCCCACAAGCACGTTAGTACCTTGCTTGACGGTTTCGATGTGCTCGGTATAGCTGTTGAGGGTGATGCAAGGGATGTTATTGAAGGTGGCTTCCTCGGCTACGTTGCCTGAGTCGGTGATAATGCCCTTTGCATGGCTGGTGAGCCATCCGAACTCGAGGTATGACAGGGGTTCAACCACTTGTATGCCTCCATGATGCGCCACCATCTCCTTGGCCTTGCCTCGCAAGGGTGCAATAACAGGAACATCGCCAGCCTCCTTGACGATGGCATCCAACATACGGTTCAGGTTTTCCTCGTCGGCTATCAGTGCCTTGCGGTTCAGCGTGAACACCAGGTAGTTGTCCGTGGTGACACAGGCGGGCTTTGTCCATCGCTGGTGGTTGGCTCGCATGGAGTCCATGAGGATGTTACCCACCATATAAATCTTGTGCATCTCGGCACCCTCGCGAGTAGCCACACTGCTGGAGCCGATGCCTGCCACGAAAAGCAGGTCGCTCAGTCCGTCAATCACCAATCGGTTGATTTCCTTGGGCATGTTGATGTCGAACGAACGGGTGCCTGCCACCAGATGGGCCAGTCGCAGCCCGTGTTTCTTGGTAACGATAGCTGCTGCCATCGTAGAGGCAAGGTCGTCAACCACAATGACGGTATCGGTAGCATGCTGCTCCAGATAGTCGTCAAACTGGCTCATCACCCTACCCGTCAGTTCGTTCAGATTGGTACAGTCCACTCCCAAAAACACATCGGGACGAGGCATCTGCAGGTCGCTGAACAGGCTATCCTCCAAGGTAGGGTCGTCTTCCCTGCCGGCATAAACCAGTTCGTAACTGCAACCTTCAGTCTGCTGTATCACCCTGATCAGAGGGGCTACTTTCACAAAATTAGGACGTGCTCCCGTAAAGATACAAATATGTCTCATCATTTCACTCTTCACTCTTCACTTTTCACTCTTCACTTTTCACTCTTCACTTTTCACTCTTCACTCTTCACTTCAAACGTTCTACCTATCAGCCTTTCGTAGGCCGGTGACTCCACGACAATGGTGAAGTCGTAGAACATGTTCTCCTCGTCAAACGTCAGGAAGTGCTGCTTGCCCTGGAACTCATCCTTCGACGACTCCCAGAGGATGTCCACATACGACGCTTCCTCGTCCTTCACCTCGGGGGTTCTCAGAAGACAGTTCTCGAAGTAGTAGTCAAGCGAGCCTTTCTGATCCTTATTGACCTGCACCACATTGTCGACATAGCCCGTCACCAGCGTATTCCTGCAATCCAGTATCATGGGCCAAGTGGTAGCCTCGTAGTAAAGGGCAGCACCTCTGTAGCCTGTCAGCGGATAGAACTGGCCCAGCGTACAATGGTCAACAACGGCTTCGCATCCGTGGAGCGACAGACAGTCGTTCTCGGCATTCGTCAGTTGCACGTAGTCGAGTGCTACCTTGGAGTCCTTGGCATACAAGGCATAGCCTCTACAGTTGTGTACCACGCTATTGACCAAAGCCACCTGGGTACTGTCTGCCCAGATACCGTCCCATGCATTGCGCACCTCCGTGTCTGTCAGCCAACAGCCCTCAGCATTGCTGGCTATCTCGATGCCTGGCCACTGGCCACTCACGCGGTCGTAGGGCAGATAGTCGAACATGTGATCCAAGCGGTCGCCACGCAGCAGACAGTTGTAGGCCTCCAACTTCCCCTCTACGGTCACTCCGGCTTCATGATGGAAGAAAAGTTGTGTATTCTTTAATGTCAGCGTGGCACCCTTGGCAATGTGTATGCCGTCACCATAGATGACCAAGGGTTTCTCCGACTCGATGGTCATGTCCTCCTCCACTTCCAGGTTGGTCACCTTCATGGCGTCCCAGCTATAGGTGCGCAGGTTCACCTTCTGCTCCACCCCACTCTCCAAGGTCAGCAGCAGGTTATCCTCCACCAACTTCGGTTCCACACTATGGTTCTCATAAGAGGTTATCTCCACGAAAACCCGCAGGCTATCACCCTTGCGCACCTCAAAGTCCTGTCCTACGGGATTCAGGAACGTGCCGTCCAGATTGACACGGAAACCGGTCTGGTTACCCTTCTCCAAACGGGCCGTACTGATGCGTAGTCCGTCGCTGGCACGGTTGTATATCCAGAAGGTATAGGTCACCGAGGGCACCTCAGCAAACAGCGTGTCCAACCTTACCGTATCCGTTGAGAACGACAACCGTTGACTGGAGTCTTTCGTGAACGAGTCATTGTCCGAACAGGCCGTCAGCAGCAAGGCTACCGTAGCCATAAAAAAGAAAAGCCGCTTTATCATATATTGATAAAACGACCTTTCTCTCAAATTATTGTCTAACCGGGCTAGCTTATCTGGAATATCTAGCCCATCCTGCTTACTTAAAGTAGCGTTTCAGCAGTCCTGCGAAGCCTGCACCATGACGAGCCTCGTCCTTGGCCATCTCGTGAACGGTGTCGTGGATAGCGTCGAAACCAGCAGCCTTGGCGTTCTTGGCAATGCGGAACTTGTCCTCGCAAGCACCAGCCTCGGCAGCAGCACGCTTCTCCAGATTGGTCTTGGTATCCCAAACACACTCACCCAGCAACTCAGCAAACTTAGAAGCATGCTCAGCCTCCTCGAAAGCATAGCGCTTGAAAGCCTCGGCAATCTCGGGATAACCCTCACGATCAGCCTGACGACTCATAGCCAGATACATTCCTACCTCGCCACACTCACCATTGAAGTGGTTGCGCAGGTCGTCAATCATCTCCTGGCTGACACCCTCGGGCTTACCGTCGCCAATACGATGAACAGTAGCATAAGTGGTCTCACCCTCGTCCTTCAATTCAGAGAACTTAGAGGCAGGAGCCTTACAAATGGGGCACTTCTCGGGAGCAGCATCGCCTTCGTAGATATATCCACAAACGGCACAGATAAACTTTTTCTTCATAACTCAGTATTTGTTTAGTTAGTATAAAAATATGTATTTATTTCGCAAAGATAAGCAGAAAAATCCTATCCGCCAACTTTTTCTGTCTTATTTTTCTTAAATGAATGAAAAAAGAAGTAATAGACAAACTAAAAAGGACCTGGCGAATGACTCGTCAGGCCCTATTATATTAATAAGGTGTAAATGCTTGCGATTAGAAGAAGAGGTAGCGGTTGTCAACCACACCAGCCTTCAGATAAAGCTCGTTCATGAAACGGCTGGCAGCCTGCATAGCCATCTGGCGCAGCTGCTGGGCCTGCTGCTTCTCGTCGAACTTAGCACCCTCACGCTGCTTCTTGGAGAGTACCTGGAACAGGTAGGCTGCACCATTACCCTTCACGACAGCGGGACTGAACTGACCCTGCTTAACACCTGCAACAGCACCACTCAGAGCGGGCTCGCTGGCACCTGCAGACTGTACGAATACAGGAGCAGAGAATGTAATCTGGCGAACGCTGTCAACAACAGCACCCTTAGCCTTAGCAGCGGCGATGTCCTTCACACCAGCCAACTTCTCAGCAGCCTTATCGAACTTCTTGTCGCGGATAACCTCCTGCTTAACCTGCTCCTTCACGCTGCCCTCGAGTTCACGATAGCCCTCGGGGTGGATAGCAGCCAGGCCGATAACGAGCAGATGGTCGTTGTTGCCACACTCGTAGAGAGGAGAAACGTTGTTGTTCTTGGCATCGAAAATCCACTTCATAGCCTCACGGGTAGAGCGGATGCCTGCCACGTTGTGCTCTGAACTGTAGAGGTCCTGACGCTCCTGAACGCGGAAGCCGAACTTGGCAGCGTTCTTCTCGAGACCTTCGATGGTATTGTTCTCGCTGACAAACTGGCTGAACTTGTTGTAAGCATCAGAGTAGGTCTGCTTAGAGAAATCGATGGTGTGCTTCACCACAGCTACGTCGAACTTGTTGACGAAAGCCTTGCGGGCAGTAACCTGCAGCACGATGTTGCCCTGTGAGAACTCGAGGTTCTTCAGCTGACCGGCCTCCAGGGTGTTGAGGGTCTGAATATAAGTCTTGGTATCAGCGTCCACAGTCTGGGCACGCTCATACATCGCAGAAGTCATCCATTGCTTGGCACCAGTCTGACCATACTTCTTGGCGATAGCCTCGAAATCAGCACCACCCTGCAGAGCGGTATAGATGCTGTCGGCAGTCTTGCGAGCAGCCTCGGCAGTCTCGCCACCTACCTGAATCTGACGGTATTCTACAGAGTCGGGTAACTGCGTCTTGCTCACCAGCTTCACTACATTGAAGGTGTTGTCATAGGCCGTCTCGAAAGGAGCGGTTACCTGACCAACAGCCATAGAGTCAATCTTAGCGGCGATGTCAGCGGGGAAGGCAGAACGGGTAGCAAAGATGCCCGTGTAGGCAATCTGCGACTGAGCCTTGCGAACAGCCTCGGCAGGAGTCATGCCTGCACTCAGGTTCTGCTGAGCCTCCTTCATGGTCTTCATCAAAGCATCGCGGTCAGCCTTAGAGGCTACTACCTGAAAGTCAACATACTTGATGTCGCGGCTCTCTACATACTGCTTGAACATCTCCTTCTGCTCGTCGTACTTAGCCTTCAGGTCTGCGTCAGAAACCTCCACCTCACTATCCTTGATAGTGCTGTAAGGAAGTGCTGCCAACAGGACGTCGCTCTCTTCGTTCTGAGCGTCGAAAGACATCTTGGCTGATACGGGGTTGCTGAACAGACACTGAGCCAGCAACTGCTGGTACTTCTCAGCCAGCAACTGCTGACGGATATTCTTCTCCATAAACTTCCAGTACTTATAGATGCGCTCGTACTGCTCCATCATCTGGGCATTACCCTGTGACTGCATCTTCTTATAGTCGTCCAGGAACTTGGTGAGCTGGCTGGCTTCGAAACGTCCAGTCTGCTGATTCACGAACGGAGTCTGCATGAGCATGGGATTGGTACCAGCCTTCAGCAGGTTCTGCATCTCCTGATCAGTAACGGTCAGACCCAGCTTCTTAGCCTCTGCCTCCAGGATGGTGTTGTTGACAAACTGCTGCCAAACCTGATCCTTCACCTGGTTAAGCTCCTCCTCAGAGAGGTTGTCGCGACCTTGGGTCATCTTGATGACTTCCTGATACTCGTCAACGAGATTCTGGAAGTCCTGTACTGAGATTTTCTTACCTAACACTTCGCCTACTTGCTGACGACGCTCGTTGCTAGTAGCTTCGCAAGAGCGGAACATCTCTTCAGCGATGAACGCAAAAAGGGCCAGACCAATCACCGTAGCGAGTACTGGTCCCCAGCTTCTGATTTTTCCAATTGCTGCCATTTTTAGCTATTAATTTTATTTTGTTATTATTTTATTCTCAAATTCAGCCTGCAAAATTACGAAATTTGCACGAATTAACGGCAACTTTTCGTGAAAAAATGCTTCACTCGCAGACTTTTAGCCGTACAAGTTCTATTTTTGTCTGCGTATTCTTGATAATTTTGAACTCAAAATGCCCGAATTTAACCACCTCGTTCAGCTTGGGGAACGACTGGTATTCGTGGAGGATGAGTCCGCTGACGGTCATGTATTCGTCACTTTCCGGCAAGTTCAGGTTAAACAGTTCGTTAACCTTCTCGATTTCCAAGCGGGCAGACAGCACATACTCATGTTCGTTAAGCTGCTTGGCCACGTATTTGGTATTGTCGTGCTCGTCTTCAATGTCGCCGAAAATCTCCTCTACGATATCCTCCAAGGAGATCAGTCCGCTGGTACCACCAAACTCGTCAATCACCACACCCAGCGATTTTTTCGTCTGGAGGAAGGTCTGCATCATCTTCTGGGCTGCCATGGTTTCCGGCACATAAGGCATCGTCTGTACATGCTTGGCAATATCTGTAAAGGGTTTGAACAGTTCAGAAGAGTGGATATACCCGATGATATGGTCGATGTCCTCGCGATAAACCACCAATTTGGAATGTCCGCTATCAACGAACTTCTGCTTCAGTTCCTCGATGGTACACTCGTCGATATCAATCGCCACAATCTCCGTTCGTGGCACCATACAGTCGCGCACCTTGGTATCGTGGAAGTCGAGTGCATTATGGAATATCTTCACCTCCTCCTCTATCTCGTCGTCGTCCTTGGCATTGTCAATACTGGACTGTACCAGATAGTCAAGGTCAACCTTCGTGAACTCCTTTCCCTCAGACTCTTTGGGCATCCTAACCCCCACCAGTCGGAGGATGCCCCGTGACAACATGGTGGAGAAACGGGAGATGGGCCAGAGCACCACATAGCAAATCCAGGCGGGTACTGCAAAGATAGTGAGCATGGTATTGGGATTGGACTTAAAGAAGGTTTTGGGCAGAAATTCGCCGGTAAAGAGCACCACCGCCGTGGAAAGCAGCGTGTCGCAAGTTACGCGAGCCCCGTCACTGAGTTCATAGAACAGCGTCTCGTCGAAGATCTTGGCGAAAAGGATACCATAGATGACCAGGGCAATATTATTACCCACCAGCATCGTAGATACGAAATTGCTGGGGTTTCGATAGAATATCTCTATGGCATGCTGCGAGAGGCCACCTTTCTCGCGGTCCATCTCAGCACGCAGCCTGTTGCTGGAAACAAAGGCTATCTCCATACCCGAGAAGAAGGCGGAGAAGACCATTGTTATGATCAGTCCTATGATAAGTTGTGTCATGGTTGGAAATTGGGTTTTTGGGTTGCCTTATGACGGGTTGCTGCCTTGCGGACAGGAATTTCCACCTTAGCCGTGTCAGGCTTGGCGGCTCCACCTGTTACAGGCTGGACAGGTGTTGGCTGGGCAGGTTCGGGCTCCATGTCTGTAGCCTGGAAAGAACCCACAGAGTTGGTCACCTCATAGTGCGTCATGTGTTCGTCGCTGCGGAAAAAGGTACCCTCCATCGTTCTTTCCGGCGTAACCACACGCGAGAACTTATGGGAATAGAACTCATGCTTGATACCATCCCAGAAAAGTTCCTCGCTACGGAACACAAGTCCATTGACATTGCGGATATATACACGGCCACGCAACTCCCACAACTTCTGCTGGTCGTAATACCAGGCGGTATCAGCCTGGATATAGCCTTCGATGTGGAACTGCGGGTCGAACTGCTCCATGAAGATGCCTTTCTCGAAAGTCCAACGGGGAGGGTTCTTGACGGTGTTCACATCCCAGCGTTCCGTGACAATCCTGTATTTGATGACACCCGAATCGCTGATGAGCGTGTTCACGCCATAGCTCACCATCATAGAGGCAGAGTCGCGTTCGTTGATGGCAGGAGCCGTATGACTGACTGTTTCGCTGCAGGCAACAAAACAAATGAGGAATGAGAAATGAGCAATGAGAAATGCAAAAGAATGCACCTCCCACTTCTTATTTCTACATTTTAATTTCTCATTACTCATTCCTCACTTCTCATTAATTTTAATCTACCTTCCACTTAGCGAACCAACGTTCATTGAACGTCAGGCCGATATTGAGTCGGAACGAATTCTCTTTAACCAGATTGTCAGCCGAGCGGTTAACCCATTGTGCGCTGATGTTCAGCGTAGAACGGTTGTTCCACGTGTTGACCAGGGGAATGCCGAAACCGGCGCTGACACTAAACTCACGAGGTCCTTTCACCCCATTTACATTATAATAAGGTGTAGCATACGAAACACCAAAGCGATAATGAACGTGGCTGAAATATTTCCGTCCCGTGGGATTGGGCACCCAGTCGGTACCCAGCGTAACCTTATGACGGTCGAGAAGCTGGGAGCCTACAAGCTGGTAGCCGAGCTTATGGTCTGGAGTCACATTGGTGGTCTGTACAGGATAGTCCATATTGGCCCACTTCTGGAAACTATAGTCCACACCTACCGTCAGCCTGTTCTTATGAAGCAAGGTGGCACCCACGCCAAAAGTAAAGGGCAACTTGAAAGCATCAGGAACGCTGTCTCTTGTAGAATAGGTGATGGAATTCAGGTTATCGTAGTTAGTGGAGACAAGCAAGGCTTCTGCGCCTAACTGATGTCCCAGACCTACGGTGGCACCTACTGTCAGCAGGTTGTCCTTATCTAATGGTCGCTGGTACTGCACGCCGAAATCGAGCTTGTAGCTGGTCACAGAGGTGGAATACTCCTTGGAAAGCGTGTTGACGTAAGTGTCGCTGTTGACAACGGTTACCGTCTTGGTGTACTTACCCCAGAAATAAGAGATATTGGCACCTACAGAGAGACCCTTTATCACTTCCCAGCCAAAGCCCACATAAGCCTGACTGAAGCCGCCGTCACCATATTGGTTCACGTTGAAGTAGCTGCTGCTCAGCGACTCTGCGTTATTGTAGTCTGCGGAATAATAGTTATAACCTATATTAGAATAAGGGACTACACCAAAACTGACACCCACCTTGGGTAACAAACGGAAAGCAGATACGATGTAGTCGAAGTGTCCCGTCTTGGCATTCACGCGGCGTCCACCTTCCTTGAAGTTGGTTATCTGTCCGGACACACCAGCATCGAATATCATGGTCAACGAGTCGATGGCTGAATAAGAGGCAGGATTCTGCATATTCACGATCTTACCATTACGAAGTCCGATAGCCAGTCCACCCATGCCACGATTAAACCCTTGTGACTGGTCCGCCAAGACACCTAAGCCAAACTGGCTGTAAGGAGACAGCGTGTTGCTCACCTGCGCCATAGAAACGAGGGAGAAAGCACCCAGCAGCAAGCCTGAAAATATACGTTTCTTCATTGATTATTCTTATTGCATTTCAAATTCAGCGTGCAAAATTATCAAAAAAAATCGAAACAAACGCACGTTAAGTGGAAAATATAGGTTAATTTTGCATCGTGAAACATTTAAAAATTATTTTTAATGCTCTGAAAGGGGTTCTTATAACATTGACTATAGTGTCTTCCACACCAGTTGCAGCCCAGGAAGACCTAACCCCGATGGACTCTGTGGAAATCAGTCTTTTAACCTGTCAGCCGCACGACGAGGTATATAGCCTCTATGGTCACACAGCCATCAGATATCACGATTTAAGGCCCGGAGGTTTCGACTTAGCTTTCAATTACGGTGTGTTCGACTTCAAGAAGCCCCACTTCGTGGCTCGTTTCGTGTTCGGACTGACGGACTATGAGTTGGGGGCCTACCCTTATAAGTACTTCTTGGAGGAGTACCGACGTTTTGGCAGCATGGTGACAGAACAGGTGCTTAACCTGACTGCAGAAGAGAAACTGATACTGCATGAAGCATTGGCCATGAACCTTCGTCCAGAGAACAAAATTTATCGTTATAATTTCTTCTATAGCAACTGCACGACAAAGGCCAGAGATATTATCGAGAATTGCATTAACGGGAAAATAGAATATGCTGGGCGTGAGGACTATACGCCATCGTATAGGGAGATGGTTCATGGCATGACAAGGAACAATCCATGGGCCCGATTTGGTAATGATTTATTACTGGGTATCAAAGCCGATTTCAAGACCGATTTGCGCCAACAGGAATTCCTGCCAGGCAACCTTCTCTATGACTTTGACCACGCCCAGATCTATAGCGAAGGAACCTACCGTCCACTGATCAAAGAACGAAGGATAGCAGTACCTGCCGGCGTACAAATCGTTCAGGAAGGCTTTCCCCTGACTCCCCTGTCCTGTGCCGCCGTCCTGTTGGCTATAGGGCTCGTCATCTTCTTCTTTGAATGGCGCAAGAAAAGGGTTTTCATCGTTTGGGACGTGCTGCTGATGCTGGCTGTTGGCACCTTCGGCATCGTGCTGACATTGATGCTTTTCTCACAGCATCCGACCGTCAGCCTTAACCTGCAGATAATCCTGCTTAATCCCCTGCCCTTATTGTTTCTTTGGCCTGTCATCAGAAGAAGACAGACACGCTATTGGGCGATTTCTGCCATATTGGCTGTTTTGTTCCTTATTGGCAGTTTTTTCCAGAGCTACGCCGAGGGAATTCACGTGCTGGCATTGTGTTTGCTGATGCAATGCTATGCGAATCTGAAAATAAAAGCGCAGAAATAACAAAGAAGTTATCGGAAATTTGTGCGGAGTTACGAAATTTTTTAGTAATTTTGCACCCCGAATAAATATAAATAAGAATATAACAAGAAAAAAGATATGAATTTCAACAAGATTTTACGCTCATTGTTTGGCGACAAGTCATCACGTGACATGAAACTGATTCAGCCAATGGTAGAGCAGGTAAAAGCCGCCTACCCAGCAGTACAGAAGCTAAACAATGACCAGCTGCGCCAGCGCACCAAGGACATTCAGCGCCAGGTACAGGACTCAGCCCTGAAACAGAAAGAAGAGATTGAGAAACTGAAGGCAACCATCGAGGAGACTCCTATTGACGAGCGTGCCGACATCTTTGCCCAGATAGACAAGCTGGAGAAGGAAGTGCTGGACATCTACGAGAAGGCGCTCAACGAAGTAATGCCTGAGGTATTCTCCATTGTCAAGGAGACGGCTCGCCGTTTTGCAGAAAACGAAGAGACCATCGTCACGGCCACCGACTTCGACCGTGAGCTGGCTGCTGATCCCAAGAAGGACTTTATCACCATTGACGGCGACAAGGCTATCTACCATAACCATTGGACAGCCGGTGGCAACGACCTGAAGTGGGAGATGATTCACTACGACGTTCAGTTGTTTGGCGGTGTCGTTCTGCATCAAGGCAAGATTGCCGAGATGGCTACGGGTGAAGGTAAGACCCTCGTGGCTACCCTGCCTGTATTCCTGAACGCCCTGACGGGTAATGGTGTTCACGTAGTAACCGTGAACGACTATCTGGCCAAGCGTGACTCCGAGTGGATGGGTCCGCTCTACATGTTCCACGGACTCTCTGTAGATTGTATCGACAAGCATCAGCCTAACTCTGAAGCCCGTCGCAAGGCTTATCAGGCTGACATCACCTTTGGTACGAACAATGAGTTTGGTTTCGACTACCTGCGTGACAACATGGCCATCTCGCCTGCCGACCTGGTACAGCGAGCACACAACTACGCCATCGTCGACGAGGTTGACTCCGTGTTGATTGACGATGCCCGTACCCCGCTGATTATCTCAGGTCCTGTGCCCAAGGGCGATGATCAGATGTTCGAGGAGTATCAGCCCCTGGTAGAGAAACTGGTGGGTGTGCAGAAGCAGTTGGCCACCCAGTATCTGGCAGAAGCCAAGCAGAAAATCAGCGAAGGCCGCGAGAAGAACGACCAGAAGCTGATGGACGAAGGTTTCCTGGCTCTTTACCGTTCACACAAGTCAATGCCTAAGAACAAGCCCCTCATCAAGTTCCTTTCCGAGGACGGCATCAAGAGCGGCATGCTCAAGACCGAAGGCATCTATATGGAGAACAACAACCGCCGCATGCCCGAGGTGACCGAGCCTTTGTTCTTTGTGGTCGATGAGAAACTGAACTCCTGCGACCTGACCGATAAGGGTACCGCATGGCTAGCTAACCAGGTGAACGATGCCGAGCTCTTCGTGCTGCCCGACATCACGGGTCAGTTGTCTGCCCTGGAGGGTGACACTAAGCTGACCGACGAGGAGCGCGTGAACAAGAAAGACGAGATGTTGCAGCACTATGCCGTACAGAGCGAGCGTGTACACACCTTGCAGCAGTTGCTCAAGGCTTACTGCATGTTCAACAAGGACGACGAATATGTGGTGATTGACGGCGAGGTGAAGATTGTCGATGAGCAGACAGGCCGTATCATGGAGGGACGCCGCTGGAGCGACGGACTGCACCAGGCTGTAGAGGCTAAGGAGCACGTGAAGGTAGAGGCTGCCACACAGACCTTTGCCACCATCACCCTGCAGAACTATTTCCGCATGTACCACAAGTTGGCTGGTATGACGGGTACTGCTTCTACCGAGGCTGGCGAGTTCTGGGACATCTACAAACTGGATGTGGTGGAGATTCCCACCAACAAGCCCGTCATCCGCAACGATATGGACGACCGCATCTACAAGACGGCCCGTGAGAAGTATCACGCTGTCATCGAGGAGGTTGTCAAAATGCGTAACGCTGGCCGCCCCACCCTGATTGGTACGACCTCCGTGGAAATCTCAGAGCTGCTCTCTCGCATGCTCGATATGTATGTGAATCCCGAGACGGGCAAGCGCGAGGGTATTCCCCACCAGGTGCTGAACGCCAAGCTTCACCAGAAGGAGGCTGACATCGTGGCTCTGGCCGGTCAATCGACCAACGGCAAGGGTGCCGTGACCATTGCCACCAACATGGCCGGTCGTGGTACGGATATCAAGCTGTCGCCCGAAGTGAAGGCGGCAGGCGGTCTGGCCATCATCGGCACCGAGCGTCACGAGTCACGCCGTGTGGACCGCCAGCTGCGTGGTCGTGCCGGTCGTCAGGGTGACCCGGGTTCTTCCCTGTTCTTCATCTCTCTGGAAGACAAGCTGATGCGCCTGTTCGGGTCTGAGCGTATTGCCACCGTGATGGACAAGCTGGGCTTCAAGGAGGGCGAGATGCTGGAGAGCTCTATGATTACCAAGCAGGTAGAGCGCGCCCAGAAGAAGGTGGAGGAGAACAACTTCGGTATCCGTAAACGACTGCTGGAGTACGATGATGTCATGAACAAACAGCGTACCGTGGTGTACAGCAAGCGCCGTCACGCCTTGATGGGTGAGCGCATTGGCATGGATATTTCAAACACCATCTGGGACCGCGTGGTCAACATCATCGAGCAGAACGACTACGAGGGCTGCAAGGAGCAGTTCATCAAGATATTCGCCATGGAGTGTCCCTTCTCCAGCGACGAGTTCATCAACAAGAACCACGAGGAGCTGGCCGAAGAGTCCTTCCAGGTGGCCATGGGCAACTTCAAGCGCAAGATGGAGCATGTCCAGGAGCTGGCCATTCCTGTCATCAAGCAGGTTTACGAGAACCAGGGCCACATGTACGAGCGCATCGTAGTGCCCTTGACCGACGGTCGCAAGATGTACAACATCCCCTGCAACCTGAAAGAGGCCTACGAGACCGATTGTAAGTCGGTAGTCAAGGAGTTTGAGAAGCAGATCCTGCTCCACATCATCGACGATGCCTGGAAGGAGAACCTGCGCGAGCTGGACGAGTTGAAACACTCTGTACAGAACGCCAGCTACGAGCAGAAAGACCCGTTGCTCATCTTCAAGCTGGAGAGCGTCAAGCTGTTCGACAACATGGTGAACACCATGAACAACCGCTCTGTCAGCATCCTCATGCGCGCCCAGATTCCTGAGATGCAACAGGTGCAGGAGGCCGCTCCCGAGGAGCATACCCAGCGCCAGCAATATACCGAGTCGAAGCAGAACCTGACGCAAGAGCAGATGACAGACCCCAACCAGGCTGCCGCTGCCGCCCAGGACACCCGTGCCCAGCAGCCTCGCACGCCTATCATCAAGGACAAGCTGCCCGGACGTAACGATCCTTGTCCCTGCGGCTCTGGCAAGAAGTTCAAGAACTGTCACGGACGAGGACTTGTATAAAGTAGAAATTAGTAATTAGAAATTAGAAATTAGGAATTATGATTACCATTACTAATCTCAAGAAACAGTTTGGAGAGACAATAGCCTGCGACATTCCTTCGTTTACCATCAACGATGGCGACATCCTCGGACTGGTTGGTAACAACGGAGCCGGTAAGACCACCCTATTCCGCCTGTTCCTCGACCTGATTCAAGCTGATGAGGGCGCCGTATTCTATTCATTCAGGCGTACAGCCATCGACCAGCCTGCCCTAAACGACATCAACCCCGTCGAGAGCGAAGTATGGAAGCGTTATGTCGGTTCCTACATCGACGAGGGTTTCCTCATCGACTTCCTCACCCCCGAGGAGTATTTCGCCTTCCTGGGCAAAGTGTCGGGCATGACTCAGCCCGAGGTTGACGAGCGTCTGCAGGACTTCGAGCGCTTTGCTAACGGCGAGATCTTCGGTCAGAAGAAGCTCATCCGCAACCTCTCTGCCGGCAACAAGATGAAGGTGGGCATCATCTCCGCCCTACTCCGCCGCCCCTCAACCGTTATTCTCGACGAGCCCTTCAACTTCCTCGACCCCACCTCTCAGCTGGTCCTGAAGCACCTGCTCACCGACTACAACCGCGAGACGGGTGCCACCATCATCATCTCCAGCCACAACCTGCAGCACACCATAGATATCTCCACCCGCATCGCCCTCTTGGAACACGGTCAGATTATCCGTGACCTGCCCAATGCCGAGGGAAGCGCGACAGCAGAGCTTCAGGAGTATTTTAAGGCAGATTAAGCCAAACAAAAACTGCCAAATAACCCTGCCTTATTTTTGCATAAGGCAGGGTTATTTCGTGATAAGGGCATGTTACGGGGCGACGCGGATGCGGAGATTGAGGACATCATCTTCGGCTTAGTAACTGCTTCTCTGTCTTATCGGACCGTAATGTGGAAACAACCTTGTTTCACCTCGTACTTCACATAGCAGCGATCCTGCTGGCGCATGTCGCGCAACACTTCGGAGAGCACCCACTTCAGGGTATCGTCGCGAACGGGCTTCACCACGGGGTGGTAGCGGTTATAACAGATATCGAAGGTGGTGCCGAAAAGGTGACACGAACGCTCCGTGGCATTCTGGTTATGGCGCTGCAACTTGGCGACATCGTCCATCGAGCGCATGACGCTGGTAACAATCAGCTGGTTCAAGGGAACACCCTTCACATAGAGGCTGTCGTAGAAAGACTGTCCGATGTCCTGCAACAGCACGGCAGCACGGGGCACCAGGTAGGGAATGGAGCTGCGCAGGTTGTCAACATGATAGTAAGGACTGGCACCGATATATACCAGTTCCTTCTTGCGCTTCTCGGCATTCTCGCGATTCTGCACCGGACGGACGCCCCACTTTTCTGCAGCCAGGATCTGGACGTCCTGACCGTCGGGAAAGGCATTCTTATAATTGGGAACACTCCAGATGCGATGGGGCTTGTCGATGGTCAGGCTGGCCAGATGGACCTGCGTCTCCTGCTCAGGAGCCTTCTCCTGGGTGAGGTAATGAACCAAGGCCAGCAAGGCAACCAGTATCGCAAAGCCCACGACATACTGGCGTTCAGTGGGAATCTTGAACTTGCGAATCTTATCAAGTATTTGCAAAACAGTCTTTTTCATTTATCTTTTACATTTTTCATACCACTCCAGCAACATGCCACGGGCGATGCCACGCCTGACGGCTGCGTCGAGCACCTTACGGGCTTCCGTCCTGCGCTCCAACACCAACAGCAAATCGACATGCGACACCACATAAGTAGGATCGCGGGGAGCCAGTTGTTCTGCGCGTTGCCAGTCATAAAGGGCGGCTTCGTCCAGTTTCATCTGACGCTCCACATTGGCTCGTGCAGCATAAGCAACCGCCGAGTCAGCATGCATCTGAATGGTCTGGTTCAGCTGGTCCAAGGCTTCCTGCTTGCGCCCCAGCTGCTGCAAGACGATGGCCAGCGAGAGACGGGCCTCGAAATGGTTGGGCACCACTATCAGCAGGTCGTTCAGGTCGTTCTTAGCCAGGTCGAAGTGGCGCAGGTGCGTGTTGGCATAGGCGCGATAGAACAAGGCAGCAGGGTTGTGAGGCTCCTTCTGCAGAACGAGGCCGTACTCGTCAATAGCATACTGCCATTGCTTCAACTGCAGATTGGCAGCAGCCTTGCGCAGGTGCACATCGGTGGACCAGGGCTGTGTCTCTATCAGCTTGTTGAGCACGGTCAGCGAGTCGCGCCAACGTTGGCTCTCATTGGGCTGAGCCTGTAGAGTGTGCTGCTGTACCACAGCAACACACAGTACTAACAGGATTATGCCTTTTTGATATAATCTACAATCCATGCGCCGACCTCTTTGGTACCATATTTCGCACCACCTTCCACCTGGATCTCAGGAGTGCGAACGTTAGCATCGAGCGAAGCATTGACAGCCTCACGAATCAGTTTACCCTCAGCATTCAGTCCGAAGTGCTCCAGCAACATGGCAGCAGAGAGGATCTGTGCCAACGGGTTAGCCAAATTCTGCCCCTTTGCCTGAGGCCATGAACCATGAACAGGCTCGAACAACGGGGTGTGCTCGCCCAGCGAAGAAGAGGGCTGCAGGCCCATAGAGCCCGTGATGCATGAGGTCTCGTCGGTCAGGATGTCGCCGAAGGTGTTCTCCGTTACCACCACATCAAAGAAGGTAGGTTCCGTGAGCACGCGCATCGAGGCATTGTCGATGAACATATAATCGGTATTCACCTCGGGATACTGAGGCTCCATTTCCTTGGCAATCTGACGCCACAAGCGACTGGAAGCCAATACGTTAGCCTTATCGACAACGGTCAGGTGCTTCTTGCGCGTCATGGCCATCTCGAAGGCCACCTTCAGAATGCGCTCAATCTCGGGACGGGTATAGATGTCGGTATCGTAAGCCTTGTCGTTGTCCTGATATTTCTCGCCAAAATACATGCCGCCGGTCAACTCGCGAATCACCACGAAGTCGGCACCACGCAGCAACTCATCCTTCAAGGGCGACTTATGCAACAGGCAGTCGAAAGTGGCTACTGGACGGACGTTGGCAAACAAGCCCAGCTTCTTGCGCATGGCCAACAGACCTTGCTCCGGACGCACCTTGGCGGTAGGATTGTTGTCATACTTCAAGTCGCCTACAGCAGCAAACAGCACGGCATCGGCGTTCATACAAATGTTGTGGGTTGCCTCAGGATAGGGGTCGCCCACCGCATCAATAGCTGTGGCGCCCACCAAAGCCTCCTCATAAGTAAACTCATGACCACACTTCTGGGCAATAGCATCCATCACAGCAACACCTTGTTTCATAATCTCCGGTCCGATTCCATCGCCCGGTAAAACGGCAATTTTCAATTTCATATTCTTTCTATGTTTGTTTATCGTTATTTCGTTAATTCATTCTCCACAATGTTCAGCATCTTGAAAGTAGCCTTGATGGCGGCTTCCGTCTGGTCAGCATCCAGTCCTCGTGTGCGCAGGAAACTATCCTTGTAATGCCACGTGATAACGGTCTGTACCAACGCATCGGTACGACCTCCCGGCGGAATGCTGACCTGGTAGTTAGCCAGAATGGGGAAGGTGCGGTTCAGGTATTTCTTATAGATATAGCGCAAGGCTTTCACGAATGCATCATACTGACCATCGCCCGTAGAACCTGCCTCATACTGCTTGCCATTAATCTCCACCCGGATATTAGCACCAGGCTTCAAACCGTA
Source organism: uncultured Prevotellaceae bacterium (assembly GCA_902770635.1). Classification (GTDB taxonomy): domain Bacteria; phylum Bacteroidota; class Bacteroidia; order Bacteroidales; family Bacteroidaceae; genus Prevotella. Next base: position 30,741 of record CACXTX010000029.1, read on the forward strand.
GGAAGTATTCACCACATAACTGATCAGTTTCACCCTATCCTCCGAGCCGTCATGCTTCAACACATCGCTGACAATATAGGGCAAATCCTCCTGGGTAACTATCTCCTTTTTGTCACCCAACTCCGTGATGCGCTGGGTCACCCTTCGTGTCTGTTCCGGAGTCAGTTCCAATCCCAGTTCCTCAAGGTTCTTGGCAATATTGGCACGACCGGAATTCTTGCCCAGGGCATATTCACGCTTACGGCCAAAGCGCTCAGGCATCAGCTCGTTGTAGTAGAGCTTGTCCTTCGAATCACCATCGGCATGAACACCAGCCACCTGGGTAAACACATTCTCACCCACGATAGGCTGATTGGGAGCCACGGCAATACCGCTGAAGCTCTCGACCATGCGCGAGACATCGTTCAACTGGCTCTCCACAATGTTGGTCTTGGCATGGAACTGGTCTTTCAGAATGGCCTGAACGCTGGCCAATGGGGCATTACCACAACGCTCCCCCAGCCCATTGACCGTGACGTGCAGTCCCTTGGCACCGCTCAGCACGGCGGCCAGCGAGTTGGAAACGGCCAAGTCGTAGTCGTTATGGGCATGGAAGTCGAAATGAGCATCAGGATAACGCTTCATCATCTTGCGGAAATACTCAATGACCTGCAAGGGGTTCATCACGCCCAACGTGTCGGGCAGCATGAAACGTTTGATACATTGACCATTGAACATTGAACATTGACCATTATTTGCATCCGCCGGTGTTTGCGCAAAATTATCCATGGTCAATGGTGAATGGTCAATGGTCAATGCATCCATCACCTGATACACATAGTCGGGCGAATCTTTCATGCCGTTCGACCAATCCTCCAGGTAGAGGTTGACCGAGAGCCCTTTCTGCTTGGCATAGGATAACTCCTGCTTGATGTCGGCAATATGCTCTTCGGGTGTCTTGTGCAACTGGTGGGTGCAATGTTTCAGCGACCCCTTGGCCAGCAGGTTGATGACCTTGCCGCCACACTCGCTGATCCAATCGATAGACTTTCCACCATCCACAAAGCCAAGTACCTCGACACGATCCAAACGGTCTATCTGCGCGGCAAAGCGGCATATCATGGAAACAGCCTCCTTCTCGCCTTCCGAAACACGGGCAGAAGCCACCTCTATACGGTCCACATTCAGGTTCTGCAACAACTTACGGGCCATCACCAGTTTCTCGTGAGGCAGAAAGCTGACCCCGTTGGTCTGCTCCCCGTCTCGCAAAGTCGAGTCCATAATCTCCACAAAGGGAGGTATGCGCTGATAGGCGTTTACTTGTTGCGCTGTTCCCATGCTTCCGTCTTCGACTGGTTCTCTACCAGGAAGTCTATATCGTCCAGTCCGTTAATCAGACAATGTTTCTTGTATCCGTTAATCTCGAACTGCTCCTGTCGGCCAGTAGCCTTGTTGGTAACGGTCTGGTTGGGCAGATCGACCTCAACCTCCATCTTCGGATTCTGCTTGATACTCTCGAAGAGTTCTGCCAGGAAAGACTCGCTCACCACTACGGGCAGGACAAAGTTGTTCAGCTCGTTGTTCTTATGAATATCTGCGAAGAACGACGAGATGACCACACGGAATCCATAGCCGGCAATGGCCCAGGCAGCATGCTCACGACTGGAACCGGAACCGAAGTTCTTGCCAGCCACCAGGATGCAGCCTCCATAGGTGGGATTATTCAATACAAAATCTTTGTTGACTGTGCCGTCGGCATTGTAGCGCCAGTCACGGAAGAGATTGTCGCCAAAGAATTTCTCCTCACGGGTAGTAGCCTTGAGGAAACGGGCAGGGATTATCTGGTCGGTGTCCACATTCTCCAAAGGAAGGGGTACACAAGTAGATGTTATAACGTTGAATTTCTGTTTCATAATTTGAAATTTAGAAAATGAGATAATGAGAAAATGAGATATTATTTCCCAATATCCATATTTTCTTTTGTTTTCTTTATAATTT
>CACXTX010000030.1 GCA_902770635.1 uncultured Prevotellaceae bacterium
GCACCACGGTCGTGACCATCCTGACCCATCTTGGCAACGAAGATACGCGGACGACGACCCTCCTTCTGAGCAAACTCGTCGGTAAGGCGCTTGGCCTCCTCGAAGTCTTTGTCGTTCTTTGATTCTGAACTATACACGCCTGAAATTGTTCTGATTACTGCTTTATAACGACCTACGATTTCCTCGCAGGCATCTGAAATCTCACCAAGAGTACAACGCAGCTGAGCTGCCTTTACAGCCAAGTCGAGCAGGTTGTTCTCGCTCTTGCGGCCTTCCTTGAAATCACGCACACAATCGGTGATAGCCTTGAGGGCAGCCTGACAAGCAGCCTCGTCACGACTCGCGCGTACCTCTTTAAGACTCTCCTCCTGCTGCTTGCGCACAGCGGTATTGTCAACTTCGAGGATATCGATAGGATCCTCATGCTCCAAACGATACTTATTGATGCCGACGATGGTCTGTGAGCCAGAGTCGATACGAGCCTGAGTACGTGCAGCAGCCTCCTCGATACGCATCTTGGGCAGACCGGTCTCGATGGCCTTAGCCATACCACCCAACTTCTCAATCTCCTGAATGTGCTCCCAAGCCTTGTGAACCAGCTCGTTAGTCAATGTCTCAACATAGTAACTACCTGCCCATGGGTCAATCTGCTTACACACCTTCGTCTCGTTCTGAATGTAAATCTGAGTGTTACGTGCGATACGAGCCGAGAAGTCGGTAGGCAGGGCGATAGCCTCATCAAGAGCGTTGGTGTGGAGCGACTGAGTGTGGCCCAGCACAGCTGCCATAGCCTCGATACAGGTACGACCTACGTTGTTGAATGGATCTTGCTCTGTGAGCGACCAACCTGATGTCTGCGAGTGGGTACGCAGAGCGAGCGACTTAGGATTCTTAGCACCGAAGCTCTTCACAATCTTCGCCCACAACAGACGACCAGCGCGCATCTTGGCAATCTCCATGAAGTGGTTCATACCGATAGCCCAGAAGAACGAGAGTCGAGGTGCGAAGGCATCCACATCGATACCAGCATTCACACCAGTACGCAGGTAGTCCATACCATCGGCCAAAGTGTAAGCCAACTCGATATCAGCAGTAGCACCAGCCTCCTGCATGTGATAGCCTGAGATGGAGATGCTGTTGAACTTAGGCATCTTCTGCGAGGTGTACTCGAAGATATCAGCGATAATCTTCATCGAGAATGCAGGTGGGTAGATATAAGTGTTACGCACCATGAACTCCTTCAGGATATCATTCTGGATAGTTCCTGCCATCTCCTCGAGCTGAGCGCCCTGCTCCAGACCAGCTACGATGTAGAATGCCAGGATAGGCAATACGGCACCGTTCATAGTCATAGAAACAGACATCTTATTCAAGGGGATACCGCTGAAGAGCACCTTCATGTTCTCCTCGTTACAGATACTTACACCAGCTTTACCAACATCGCCTACCACACGAGCGTTATCAGGGTCGTAACCACGGTGTGTAGGCAGGTCGAAGGCTACAGAAAGTCCCTTCTGACCAGCTGCCAGGTTACGACGATAGAAAGCATTTGACTCTTCAGCTGTAGAGAATCCGGCATACTGACGGATAGTCCACGGACGGAAGGGGTACATCATAGAGTACGGACCACGGAGATAAGGAGGAATACCGGCTGTAAAGTCAAGGTGTTCCATTCCTTCGAGGTCTTCCTTTGTATAAACTGGGCGAACCTCGATGTGCTCTGGGGTCTTCCAGTTTTCTACGATTCCATTGTCTTTAATCCACTTGGCACCATCTTGAGCCTTGATGCCTGCATAGATATCAATAAGCCTTCAAGTCGTCCATGCAAGCAGGAGCACCAGCAACAACGAACATGGCGCGACCGTTCAAGTACTTAAATGCAGGGATAGCATACTCAGCATACTCATCGTCGCTCGAGCAGATAACTACGATATCAGCCTTAGCCTCAAGAGCAGCATCAACACCCTCTTCAACGGTCTTGAATCCGAGGTTATCAATCACCTTGTAACCAGCACAAGCCAGGAAGTTGCACGAGAACTGTGCACGAGCCTGACGCATGGCCAGATTACCAATGGTAAGCATGAATGCAGTAGGCACCTTGGTCTCCTCAGTATGGATGCGCAAATCCTCAAAGTCGGCAGCCAGACGGGTACTCTCAATAGCCTTGAAAGGATGCTCACAATCATGATGCTGATCTCCACCACAGCAGCAACCACAGCCCTGAGGACGTTTGCCCTCACTCTTCTCTGTGAAGTTGGGGAATTGGTTAGTACCCAACAAGAACTCCTTACGCTTGGCTGCATCGCCATGACGCTTCACGTTGGTAGCATTGATATCGTCCTGAATAGTGCCAGCCTTTACTGCAGCGAGGAAACCTCCCTCCTCTTCTACCTTCAGGAAAATCTTCCAAGCTTCAGTAGCCAGCGCATCAGTGAGATGCTCGATATAATAAGAACCTGCACCTGGGTCAACAATGCGGTCGAAATGGCTCTCTTCCTTGATAATCAGCTGCTGGTTGCGGGCGATACGCTCAGAGAAGTCAGTAGCCTCCTCGTAAGGTGCATCGAACGGAGTAACCACCATCGAGTGAACACTACCCAAAGCAGCACTCATAGCCTCGGTCTGCGAACGGAGCAGGTTGACATAACTGTCGAACAGCGTCTGATTATAAGTAGAGGTGGTAGCGTTGATAATCATCTTGCAAGCGCAATCGCACTTTGGCTCATACTGCTTCACAATCTGAGCCCACAACAGACGGGCGGCACGGAACTTGGCAATCTCCATAAAGTAGTTCTCGCTAACGCCCATGTTGAACTTAATGCTCTTAGCTGCTGTATCAACATCAACGCCTGCATCGGTGAGCTGCTGCAGATACTCGTTACCCCAAGCCAAAGCATAACCAAGCTCCTGCACGATATAAGCACCAGCATTGTTGAGCGCATCGGTGCTTACAGCGATACAACGGAAGTTGGGATACTCCTTCAAAGTTTCTACGAGTTTAGGACCAAACTCCAGTATCGGAGTTACATCCTTGCCCTTCATCACCATCTTGGCCATGGGGTCGAACTCGATAGAACCTACTACCTTCTCCTTGTCGTAACCTTTCTTCTGGAAGAAATCAACCAAGATCTCAGCAAGTTCAACAGCATGCTTAGGACACGTAGCAAAGTTAACTTCGATGATGTCGCAGAAGATGCCATCGAGCAAAGCCTCAACAGTATCCTTTGATACCAGTTTTCCTGGAATCTTGAAGCCCAGCGAGTCGATACCCTTATTCAGGATGTCGAGTGCCTTCGCATTGGCAGCCTTGGGATCGTCAACGACGATGTTCTGCCGCACATACCACTCGTTTGAGTCTTTTTTGTTGCCTCGTACAAACGGGAACTCGCCCGGAAGGGCATCAGGTGTTTTCAAATTCGCCAAGTCTTCACGGCGATAGAAGGGCTGTACATTAAAGCCCTCATTGGTTCTCCATACGAGTCGCTTCTGGAAGTCGGCACCTTTCAGGTCAACCTCAATCTTGTCAAGCCACTCCTGCTTGGTGGGGGCTTGGAACTCGCTGAAGAGTTTTTCTTTGTTTGCCATAAATTTAAATCAGTATTATTATAATAAGTGTTTTAAGTTACGAATTAACGATTTGCAAAGATAAGCAATATTTCTGAAATGACGAAGGATTTAATAAATATTTCATTTTTACGAAAAATAGTTGCACAAAAATGCTTGTATTGTGCGGTTTTTTAGTAACTTTGCACAAATTTTCTACATAGTATATTATGGAAACGTTTCAATGGTTGACTAATTTATTTACAACTACAGACTCTGTAGCACACATAGCATTGCTTTATGCTATGGTGATTGCCGTAGGTGTGTATTTGGGAAAAATTAAGATTGGAGGTATCTCTTTAGGTGTTACCTTTGTGTTGTTTGCAGGTATCGTAGCTGGGCACATCGGCTTAACTGCCCCCACCCCTATCTTAACATTCGTACAGGATTTCGGACTGATTCTGTTCGTCTTCATGATTGGTATGCAGGTAGGTCCTGGCTTCTTTGAAAGCTTCGGCACCCAGGGCATCAAGCTCAATGGGTTGGCTGCCAGTGCCATCCTGCTGAACATCCTCGTGATGTTTGCCTGTTACTATATCTTCTTCGACACTAGTAACGTAACCAACCTGCCCATGATGGTGGGTACGCTCTATGGTGCCGTTACCAATACGCCAGGACTTGGTGCTGCCAACGAAGCATTAGGCTCCGTGTTCGACAGCAACGCCCCACAGATTGCATCAGCCTACGCCTGTGCCTATCCGTTAGGTGTGTTAGGCATTATCGGAGCTACTATATTAATTAGGTATATATGCAACGTGAAGTTGGAGAATGAAGAGGAGCGACTGAAAGCCCAAGAGGGTGTGAAGGCCAACCAAAAGCCTTATAAGATGCACTTGGAGGTGACCAACCAATACTTGGAGGGCAAGACCTTGTTGCAGGTGCACGACTTCCTGAATCGCGACTTCGTAGTATCACGACTGGTTCATGAGGGCGAGGTATGCATCCCTAACCGTAATACTTTGTTCCATGTGGGTGACCAGATGTTAATTGTTTGTGCCGAGGCCGACCATGAAGCTATTACAGCCTTCATCGGACCTAAGATTGATGTTGATTTTGAACAGCAAGACCAACCTATGATTTCCAAAGGTATCCTAATTACCAATCCGAAAATCAATGGAAAAACGCTGGCCTCGATGCATTTCTCAAGCGTACATGGTGTCAACGTGACTCGTGTCACCCGTCATGGCATCGACCTCTTTGCCTCTGCCAGTCTTCCTCTGCAGGTGGGCGATAAGATTCGAGTGGTAGGTCCTGAGGATGCTGTCAACCGTGTGACCAACCTGATGGGTAACTCTTCGCGCAAACTAAACACACCCAACATTGCCACTATCTTCGTGGGAATCTTCCTGGGACTGATCTTCGGTTCACTGCCTATTGCCATTCCTGGCATGCCTGTTCCTGTGAAATTAGGTTTGGCTGGAGGTCCGTTGATTATTGCCATCCTGATTGGCCGCTATGGTTATAAGATTCACCTAGTAACCTATACAACGACCTCAGCCAACATGATGATGCGCGAGATAGGACTAGTGCTATTCCTTGCTTCCGTAGGTATCAAAGCTGGCTCTACGTTCTTCTCCACGGTTGTTGAGGGCGATGGACTGCTCTATGTACTGACAGGTTTCTTCATCACTATCATCCCCATCCTCATCGTTGGTCCAATAGCACGCATGAAGTTTAAATTCAACTACTTCACTATCGCAGGTATGATAGCTGGTACCTATACAGACCCCCCTGCCCTGGCCTATGCCAACAGCATCTGTTCGAAAGAGGCTCCTGCTTTGGGATATTCAACGGTCTATCCGCTTTCCATGTTCCTGCGCATTTTCACAGCTCAGATTGTGGTACTCTTCTTCTGCGGATAAGGCTTAAAAATTAAAGAATATAATAATACACAATAGCAACGCAATGAACAAATTCGGATTACTGATTGGTATCATGCTGATGGGAGCGACCCCGAAGATGTTTGCCCAAATGGACAGAAGCATCAAGCTGAACGAGGTCATGACCAACAATGTTACCAGTCTTCAGGACGAATACGGAAAGCACGAAGCATGGTTGGAGATTGAAAACAACTCATACTCTACCTACAACATCCGTGGAATGTATATTACCACAGACCGTTCCGTATTAGACCGCAACATGAGTGTGCCTGAGCGTATCAAGCGAATGAGCATCATCCCTAATGGCGATGAGCGCACCAGCCTGAGCGGACAACAGCACCTGGTTCTTTTCCTTAACAGTCAGCCCCATCTGGGCTCTCTGCATCTCACTGCCTTTGTTGATGCCACCCAACCCGTATGGATAGCACTCTACAATGGAAATGCCACTCAGTTGATAGACTCCATCACGGTGCCCGTACTGGGACAAGACCAGTCGTTTGCCCGAATAGCTAACAACGGAACAGCAAAGGATTGGGAGGTTAAGTCGGCAGACCGTGTGACTCCTGGCATTGCCAATGTGACCACCGTAAGCGAGTCGAAGGTGGACAAGTTCAAGCGCGAAGACCCCTATGGATTCGGCATGGCTCTGATGGCTATGGGTATTGTATTTTTCTGTCTGGCTTTGCTGTGGATTACCTTTACACTGTTCGGCATGCTGATGCGACACATGGACACTGCCAAGATGGTGGCTAACAAACAACCTATCAAGCCTATTACTAAAACAGTGGAGAAGACGATGGAGGTTGGCCATAAGACGGGTGTCATCCTGAAAGAAGGTCTTAACACGAAAGGTATTGATCGCGAAGTTTACATGGCTGTTATCGGTCTGGCTCTGCGCCAATATGAAGATGATATTCACGACGTGGAGAGTGGTATCATCACCATCAAACCGAAGGATACGGGCTGGGATGACGAGTACAGCCAGATGACTCATCTGCATGAGGCATTCATCCCTACAAAGCCTACTACTCCCAACATTCCCAAAACACCAGAACTGCACTAAACAGTCGAATCACTAAAAACAGAAAGTAACAATGAAAACATATCAATATAAAGTACAAGGCGTAGACTACGAAGTAGAAATCGTAGAAGTTGAAGGAAAAATCGCCAGAGTAAACGTAAACGGCATCCCATTTGAGATTGAGATGCAGAAGCCCATTAATGCTGCCAAGCACCCCGTGCTGGCTGCTACGAAAAGAACAGCACCTGTGGCAGCTGCACCCGTAACACCTGTTGCGCCCACTGCTGCTGTTCAGTCTACTGCCGTTCAGTCGAAACCCACACAACCTGCCGCAGCAGCTGGGGCTGGCACTCCCGTCAAGGCACCACTGCCTGGCACGATCAATGCCATCAACGTGAAGGTGGGCGATACCGTTGCTGTAGGTGACGTTGTTATTGTATTGGAGGCCATGAAGATGCAGAACAACATTGAGGCAGAGAATGCCGGTACTGTTACCTCTATCCTTGTTCAACAAGGCGACTCTGTCATGGAGGGTGCTGTGATGCTGACTATTGGATAATATAGAAACATCGTAAAAAGTTATGTGGCAATTTATCGTAGAAAACTTCAATGAGTTCCTGACGTACACAGGCTTTGCCAACGTATCAGCAGGTAACCTCATCATGATAGTTGTGGGTGCTTTCTTTATATGGCTAGCCATCAAGAAAGACTTTGAGCCCTTGCTGCTCATTCCCATTGGATTGGGCATTATTTTAGGTAACATTCCCTTCCGTGCTGACGCAGGACTGGAAATTGGTCTCTATGAGGACAATTCTGTGCTGAACATCTTCTATCAAGGTGTGAGACAAGGTTGGTATCCGCCCCTTATCTTCTTGGGCATTGGTGCCATGACAGACTTCTCAGCCCTACTGGCTAATCCGAAATTGATGTTGATTGGTGCAGCTGCCCAGTTTGGTATCTTTGGTGCCTATATGTTTGCGCTGGCCTTAGGCTTTGAGCCCAATCAGGCTGCCGGTATCGCCATCATTGGCGGTGCCGATGGTCCTACGGCCATCTTCCTCAGTTCCAAGTTGTCACCCAACCTGATGGGTGCTATCGCAGTATGTGCCTACTCATACATGGCACTGGTACCGCTTATTCAACCACCATTGATGCGACTGCTGACTACCAAAAAGGAGCGTCTCATTAAGATGAAGCCTGCCCGTGAAGTTAGCCAGACGGAGCGTATCCTCTTCCCCATTGTAGGATTACTGCTCACAACATTCATCGTACCATCAGGCCTTCCCTTGCTGGGTATGCTGTTTTTCGGAAACCTGTTGAAGGAAAGTGGTAAGACCACTCGTCTGGCTAAGACTGCCGGTGCTGCGCTGAACGACATCGTAGTCATGCTGTTGGGCTTGACAGTAGGTTGCTCTACACAGGCCTCAGAGTTCCTGACCATGAACACCATCTATATCTTTGCCATTGGTGCTGGCGCCTTTATTATCGCAACCATGAGTGGTGTTTGCTTTGTCAAGCTCATGAACCTGTTCCTGCCCAAAGACAAGAAACTGAATCCGTTAATTGGTAATGCGGGTGTAAGTGCAGTTCCCATGGCAGCGAGAATATCTAACAACTTAGGACTGGAATACGATCGCCACAATTTCCTACTCATGCACGCCATGGGTCCCAATGTGGCCGGTGTCATCGGTTCTGCTGTGGCAGCAGGTGCTCTCCTTGGCTTCCTGTCGTAACATCACACTATGAGGAAATTCTGTGATTTCATAGCTCGTTGGATAGGGGTATTGGTACTGGTGATGGCCCTTGTTGCCCTTCAGTTTCCTGCACCACTGGGAGCTATTGACACTTGGTATATCAATCCCATGCTTGGACTTATTATGTTCGGCATGGGATTGACGCTTTCTGCAAAAGATTTTCGTGTAGTTCTCAGTCGCCCTAAGGATATACTTCTGGGATGTCTGGCCCAGTTCACCATCATGCCCTTCATGGCATGGCTGCTATCACAGATTTTCTCACTCCCCAAAGAATTAACATTAGGTATGATTCTCGTAGGCTGTTGTCCTGGTGGAACTGCCTCTAATGTCATTACCTTTCTGGCACGTGGTGACCTTGCCCTTAGTGTAGGCATGACAGCCACCTCTACACTGCTTGCACCCGTTCTGACCCCTCTGCTGGTTTGGTTGCTTGCTGGCACTATGGTTAATGTGGACACCATAGGTATGCTTCTTAGCATAGTCTATGTAGTTATTGCCCCTATTGTAATAGGGCTTCTTTGCCAGCGCCATCTTCCCACCCTTACCCGTCGAATGGTTCCCTATCTGCCTGCTTTTTCCTCCATCATGATTACCCTTACGGTGGGTATCGTTGTCTCACATACCTCCGACAAACTGTTAGCTGGTGGATTCATCGTGATTCTTGCGGTCATGCTCCACAATCTCAGTGGTTTAGCTTTTGGCTATACATTAGGCAAACTGCTTCACCTCTCACGTGAGAAGTGTATTGCTGTCAGCATTGAGGTGGGCATGCAAAACTCAGGATTAGCCTCTAGTTTGGCCGTGTTACACTTCGCAGCCTTTCCTCTTGCCACCATTCCAGGAGCCATCTTCAGCGTATGGCATAACATCAGTGGTGCATTGGTTGCCAAGTGGTACACCAAATAAACTGTCGTTCTAAAAAGAAAGTATTCTATTCATTCACTGTACCACAATGAGGACAAGTCCCTTTGTGGCGAAGAGGCTTTCCACAATGTCCACAATGGTATGGGAAATGAGTAATGCGGAAATAGACGTGAAGGGCAAAATAGATATAGACTACAAGCAGGAGATAGCCTATATAATATAGGGTGGTAATACTGAATACAACATAATTGACAGCACAAACAGCGACAAGACCAATGAGATAAAAAAGGGCATCGGCAGTAGGCAAACGACGTACCGTCTCATCAAAGGCAGCAATACCGACAATAATCATAGTCCACACGGAGGCTATAAAAATACCAAGATGCCACGGAAGAGCAAAGGGATTGAGCGAAGGATGATAGTAGAAATGCCGCCATGACTCTGCTCCAAACATCTGAATACTTGCATAAAGAGTAGCAGAAAAAGCAATCAACAGACAAAGAAGTGTAGGATAAGGTGTATCTATATCGTGAAAATGTACAATATAGGCATTGCGACGAAGCAATCGACGCATGGCATAAAGACCGGCTGCTACGACACAAAGTCCCATGAAAACCAGAAGATGGTTATTGGTGAACAAGTCGATAAACTGGGAGATTGGATCATCAGGAGAGACGCCTTCCAACAATTCACTCTCGCGAATCCATCCCTGCGTTATTTGGTCACGGGCCACCTTAACCCAAACGGAATCTATCGTATCAGTAGGTACCGTTTCAATGTCCGCAACAACAATTCGCTCACCACGAACTACATATAGGGTATCGAAAGCCATATCAGGCAATGCATCAGCCAAAGGAAGCTGAGAAGCATTGACAACAAAATTGTAGTTTTGCGAATAATGGTGAGTGGTAGAGAAAGATATGGAGTCTATCTGCTGCTTTGTCAAGTCCCAAGCATCAGGAGTCTGCTGACCATGATTATAGCAGGAAACAAAAAGAAGCGACAGCCATAAGAAGCTGACAATCCGAATAACGCTATTATAATAATTCCTACTCTGCATAGACATTCATTTGACAATGACGACAATCAAATTCCAAACGGAAACGACGTCCATCTCCTAACCGCAAATAAAGCGGTTCTGACCATTGGGGAGTACATCCCCCATGTTTGACACAATAGCCCAATGCATATCGCAAACAATGACGGCATTGCATAAGCAATCCACGACGCGGTGGCTGCAATTCAAAAGCGGGCTCTATCTGTTTCAATCCATGAACTTCATAGAAAGTACGTGCCTCCCGATTGGCAATGTTATATAGATAACCATAAGCATAGGTAGGAAGATTAATAGAATTAGAATTAATAGTAGAACAAGAAACACTAGAGGAACCAGTATCTACACTAAGGACAGCCTCTACCCACTGATGACGAAGATCAGCCAACAAGCTACTGGGAATAAAATAGTTAAAGCCAGCAGGAAGGTCAACCCCACTGCATTCGAAAGGTGTTCCACCTAAACGGGACAATTGGCGTAGAATATTCTCCTGCTGTGGTTTTTCTGCTACCTGGTGTTCACAAGCAATGCTGACCTGACAACCTTCTGCACTCAGAGCAAAACCATCAGGAATAACCGTGAGAGAAAAACTGACAGGAATCTTACGGGAACTGCTAGAGCGAGAGAGCAAACGTTCAAACTCTTGATCGTTATTTCGATATAACGCCATGCCTCGTTGTAAAGTGCGTGGCATCTGCTGAGGGAAAAGTCGGTTACCTTGTGCTCTGTTAACACGGAACCCCTGCAACTCTCGATTCGCATCAATATAACACAATCCATCTCCATTAGCAAAAGAGGCTGTTCCTGCCACATTAAAGGAGTCACGGCGTATTTCCTTTACCGTTCCTACAAATTCGCCCATAGCCTTGGGTGTATCTGGTGAGAAAATATCAGGCTGACGACCATGCAGGAAATAGGTTGTAAAACCACGATTGAACGTCTTTCGCAAATTGGGAGTAAAACTATAAGTACAATGACCCTTGGAGGCTCGTTGATAGGTCTCAGGATGCTTCGCAATAAAAGCGTCTAGCTGCTGACTATAAGCTGCCACCACATTCTTGACATAGTTCACATCCTTCAACCGACCTTCTATCTTGAAGGAAGTAGCACCAGCAAGAATGAGCTCATCAACATGGTCCAACTGGTTCAAATCCTTCAATGACAACAAGTGGCGCTGATGTTCCAACTCCTGACCATTAGCATCCAGCAAATCAAACTTCATTCGACAAAACTGGGCACATGCTCCACGATTGGCTGAACGTGAGAAACAATGCTGAGAAGCATAGCAAAGACCACTATAACTGACACACAAGGCACCATGTACAAACACCTCTAACTCGACATCGGGTACCTCACGATGTATTTCAGCAATTTCCTCTGCTGATAACTCACGTGCTAAAACAACACGACGGAAGCCCAAAGAGCGTAACCATCGAACTTTCTCAGGTGTCCGGTTGTCTGTCTGAGTGGAGGCATGAAGAGAAAGAGAGGACGATAGTTCTGGAATAGAAGACGTAAAGGAGAGAAGACCCATGTCTTGAATGAGGATAGCATCTACCCTAGCCTCTGCCAACTCACGTATGAGCGCACCAGTTGCTTCCATCTCAGAATCATAAATGATGGTATTGACAGTAACATAAATGCGGGCACCATACTGATGGGCATATTGGCACAACTGACGAATATCGTCGACACTATTGCCAACAGCAGCACGAGCTCCAAAACGGGGAGCCCCAATATAGACAGCATCGGCACCATGGTCGATTGCAGCTATTCCACACTCAAGATTCTTGGCAGGTGCCAATAGCTCAAGACTCGTCATCACTCAATCTGATTGATATCGTAAGGTGTCTCTTGATAGACGTAATAATTGATCCAGTTATTATAAAGCAGATTTGCATGAGCACGCCACGTAACCATCGGATGTTGGTCTGGGTCATCATGGAAATAATAATGGCGAGGCAATTCCACATCATCACGCACATCACGATCACGACGATACTCACGATCAAGCGTATCTGGAGCATATTCCAAATGACCAGTTATGAAGAATTCACGACCATTGCGTGCCATCACCATACTGACACCACACTCAGGACTCTCAGCAATGAGGGTCAGATCGGGGTTACGAAGAATGTCATCACGATGAATCTCAGTATGCCGACTATGAGGCATCTGGAATACATCGTCGAAGCCACGGAAAATAGGCAACTGTGGTTCTAAGGTCCGTTGAGGGAAAATACCAAACATCTTCTTCTGTAACGGATACTTGGGAATACCATAATGATAATAGAGTCCTGCCTGTGCAGCCCAACATATATATAAAGTACTAGTAACATGTGTTCGAGCCCATGAGAATATTTCTCTCATCTCGTTCCAATAGGTAACATCTTCAAATTCTAGTTGTTCCACTGGGGCACCCGTTATAATCATACCATCAAACTTCTCTTTGCGCATCTCGGCAAAATCGCGATAAAACATCATCATGTGTTCGATGGGAGTATTCTTAGGAGTATGACTCTCCAGTTTCATGAAACTGATTTCCAACTGAAGAGGGGTGTTCGAAAGCAGACGAATCAGATCCGTCTCTGTTGTAATCTTCAGAGGCATGAGGTTCAGAATGACTATCTTTAGAGGACGGATATCCTGCATATGAGCACGGGTATCATCCATCACGAAGATATTCTCATGTTTCAACAGCTCTATGGCTGGTAATTTATCGGGTAATCTTAAAGGCATAAATTTTGATGTGTACTAGTCAATATGGAAAACGCAGGTAGAAACGTTGTCAAAGCCTCCTGCCTCAATAGCTGCCTCACAAAGCTGATTAGCCGTCTTGTTGGCTACCATTAATTCCTGTATCTCTAAATCAGTAATCATATCGTTCAGGCCATCTGAGCAAAGGAGATATGTGTCCCCAGGAAGCACATCGTCAGTAAACTCATAGAAATCAAGATAGGAATCTTTGAAGCCTGCACCAATACAGTTGGTAATCACATTGGAATGACGTTGCGAACCATCATTTTTTGTCAACGAATGGTCTTCTGACAACTGTGTCAGTTGTCCGTCACGAAGACGATAAAGACGGCTATCACCACAGTTCAACCAATAATAGTGTTCACCATAATAAAGAACCCCCACCAAAGTAGTACCCATATCAAACTTGGAGCTATCCATCAGTCCACGGGAATTTATCGTCTTATTAATGGAATTAAGCCACTCGACCATCATTTCATTCATTTCACCAGGCGTCAGCCCACGAGGCAAGTCATGGATAAAATACTTGAGATTAGAAAGAGTTTCCTCACTTGCAACCTCACCGGCATTATGACCGCCCATTCCATCTGCCAGAGCAATGATAAAACGGTCGGTATTCTCCGTCATGAACTCGGTCTTATATGCGTCACTTCGCAACAATTTGTCATAAGCCAGCACCATGTCTTCGTTATTACTCCTGACACAACCTATACGGCTGGCTGCTGTTAATACTATTCTACTCATTTATTTAATTAATACTTACTTGCAAATTAATATTAGCAAGAGTGACGATATCACCACTCTTGAGGGACATTGGAACGTCTGGCTGAACCTCCCGTTGGTTAAGCTTTGTACCATTGGATGAATGCTTATCAATCACACACCATCCTGTATCTGGCTTATAAATCAGTTGGGCATGTACACCAGAGATGTACATATTGCCTTCAAACAATTGCTGGTAGGGTCCTTGACGACGTCCGATAATAGCGCCATTAACACCTACCATACGGATGTCGAGCGTAGGATTATAGAGGGTAAGAGTAGGAATACCAGACTGGGCAGGTAACTGGGAGCCATCAGCAACTCGATGAGAAGTCGCAACAAAAGGCTCTCTATGGCTGGTTGCCATACCAACATAGGACTGGGACACCTGTTGCTGGCGCTGATTGCGTTGTTGCTCCAATTCATTGTAGCTGACCATAAGGCCACCGCAATGAGTACAGCGACGTCCCATACCCACACGTCCGCAATTACAGCAGTAAACGAGTTCCTGACCACACTGATCACAATAGCGTGAATCGTCCTCTATCTCTTCTTTACAACTTGGGCATATAATCATAGTTATTCCTTAATATCTTCTGGCAAAATCAGTTGATAAGTCTCTTGCGTTACCTCCGACGGCGACATCAGGCTGACACGCAATGAGAGTTGTTGAATCGTTTCATCCAGCAGGTTGCGCATCTCACGAGCATTGCCAAAGTTCTTAGTCTTATTATAAACCATGTGAGCAATGACATCCATAAGTCTGGATTCTGCTTCTGGCGACAGTTTGTAGTTGTCTTTTGCAGCCATCTTTATGAATATTTCGCCCAGTTCGTCAGCCGTATAGTCATCGATGTGCATCTTATGAGAGAAGCGACTTGCCAACCCTGGATTGATAGAGAGGAAGGTCTCCATTTCTTCACGATACCCTGCTGCAATAACAACGAACTTACCACGATCGTCTTCCATACGTTTCATCAGCGTGTCTATGGCCTCCTTACCATATGGATCATTCTCCGCAGAAAGTGTATATGCCTCGTCAATAAACAGGATGCCACCCATAGCCTTATCACACATGTTATTGACTATCTTGGGTGTTTCACCCATGTATTTGCCAACAAGTGTTGCACGACTGGCTTCTATAACGCGACTGGTAGGCAAAATCTCCATAGACTGAAGTATCTCACCCATTTTACGAGCAACAGAAGTCTTACCCGTTCCAGGATTACCCGTAAGGATAAAGTTCATGGCCATCTGCTGAACCTTACCAGCACCCAATGCAGCACGTTGTTTCATAAACATGCTCTGAACGGCAAGGCGACGAATCAGATTCTTCACAGAAAGCATGCCGATAAATTCATCGAGTTCGTTAAGAACCTCGTCAAGAGGACGAATCTTTTCACTCTGCCCCACAGCCAAATCGGCAACGGTAATGCGATACATATCCGCACTGTTGAACGCAGGGTTGTTCATCTCCGCAATTAAGCGTTGACTCTGCTTCTCAACGGCCTGATCAAAAATGCGACGTGCCTCACGAGCATTTCCAAAGTTTTTGTCACGACGCAGGTAGAGTTGCTCAAACTGGCGATGAATAGCTCCACGAGTTTCGTCATCAACAGTAAAGTTCTTGTCTTTGGCGAGATTAATGAATATTTGTGTCAACTCGTCTGGAGTATAATCCTCGAAATGAATTGTCTGTGTGAAACGACTCTTTAATCCAGGATTCGTATCAATGAAATCATGCATCTGGTCAGTATAACCTGCTACAATACAAATAAACTTCCCACGATCATCTTCCAAACGTTTCAACAAAGTATCAATGGCCTCCGAACCAAAACTATCTTGATCATTCGATTTCAAGGTATAGGCCTCATCTATAAAGAGGACACCACCCATTGCCGAGTCAATGAGCTGATTAGTCTTAATGGCAGTCTGACCAGAATACCCAGCAACAAGTTTTGAACGATCTGCCTCAACCAACTGACCACGAGAAAGAATACCAAGACTACGGAATACATCAGCCATGATGCGGGCTACAGTGGTTTTACCCGTACCAGGATTGCCCGTAAAGACATAATGCTTCCCTTGGAAAGTATTAGTCTCACCACGACGAATTTGCAAATTGAGGAAGGCAGCAAGATTGGAAATCTCTTTCTTGACAGAAGCCAGTCCCACCATACCATCGAGTTTTGCCAGACATTCGTTATAGTTGACTGCTTTAGGAGCCTCATAAGGAATATCGTCAACGGTTATGGTCATCAGCTGCTCGTCAGAAAGGGTAGAAATATCAACCTTCTGCAAGCGCTCTGCCTGTTTGGCCACAATCTTATCAAAGAGCTGACGCATGGTACGCCCATTGGCAAAGTCTTTCTCTCGAGCATTGTATATCTCAGTAATCATCTTGAGCGTCAATTCCCTAGCATCAGGTGCAAAACGGTACTTTTTCTCTTGAGCAAAGACTTCCATAATCTGATATAGCTGATCAGGTGTATAGTCGTCGATATTTAGGAAATAACTAAAGCGACTGCGGAAGCCAACATTAATACGGAAGAGATTCTCCATCTCCGTTCGATAACCTGCGGCTATGACCACAAATTTTCCACGGTCGTCTTCCATACGCTTCATTAATTGCTCCAAAGCCTGAGCACCTTGATTATCACGCTCACCACTCTGACTAAGAGGTGCTAACGTGTAAGCTTCATCGACAAAGAGAATACCACCCATAGCCTTATCGCAAAGACTGTCAACCACCTTTGGCGTCTCACCCTGGTACGGACTAACCATCTTAGAGCGGTCCACCTCAACTACATGTCCACTATCCAGATAACCAATAGACTCTAGGATCTCACCAAGTTTACGAGCTATGGTGGTCTTGCCTGTACCAGGATTACCAGTGAGAACAATGTGAATACCCATTTTCTGTTGCTCACCTAATCCGCGTTGGGCACGCTCAATATTGTTGTGAACAGTAAGGGCAATCTCGTGAACGGCCTGTTTAACCTCATCCATACCAATGTAATGGTCGAGATCGCTAAGGATATCCTCTAGAGAACGCTCCTCAGGTACATAGCCACGGATATCCTTTTCCTCAACCATAGAGGCTGCTGTTCCCCGACTGATGAAAGAGGTAAAGATATCTTCTGCTGTCTTGACAGCCACATGAGCATATCCAAACGTTTCATCCTTGATTTTCAGTTGATATTGGAAGAGACGTTGCAAACGCCGTTCAGCTTCAGGAGTATAGGCTGAAATTCCATATTTTGTGCGCAATTCAAGCTTACAGATTTCGCAGAGTTCCTGAAAACCAGGAACAGGCAATCGGAATGTGTATTTAAATCGGTTCTGAGCAGCAGGGTTAGCAGCCAGAAAATCATCAAGACCCTTGGGCAGACCCGCCATGATAACAATGGGGTTCTCATCCCATTTATCCATCTCAACAAACAGTTTATCAAGTGGATTAACTTGGTTGGAATAACGATCTGGTAGCAATTTCTGAACATTATCAAAGAAAAGGATACCTCCCCTAGCCTTCTGCACGTTCTCGTCCCACTTATCAACAAAACGCTGATAGTCGACAGCATCGACCATAGTAAGCTGGGGTTTCTCTATAATCCTGTATTGATAAAAATAGTCGCGGATGATTTCTGCCAAGGCCGTCTTACCAGTACCTGTCTCACCAATGATGATGGTATTCACACTCAGACGGACATTAATCACGTCCTTTCGAGTATGCAGATAGGTATAGGTGTCAACAACATTTTTCAGCTGCCTCTTCACCTCGTCAAGCCCGACCATACGGTCTAGTACATTCTGCGATACAAGTGGCTGACCACAGTACTTACAGAACTTGGCTATCGATCGGTTTTCTTTTTGACAATGCTCACAAACCATATTCTTATTCTACGTCTTTCTGTATTTGTTTTATAACCCCAGATGGATTAATCTTAACGCTTCCGAAATCCGGGTGACGATTCAAGAGTTTCGGACTAACAACTATCATTTCCAATACCAGCAAGGCAAATAGCATACTCCATAATATATAGTGAAGTACGGACTCACCACTGATGGATCGAATCTGGTTCGTCACGTCATCAAGCATATTGAACTTGGATCCCTTAAACTTAAACGACTTTTGCTTGAAAGTATAGTAAAGAGGTTCAAGGAGTTCTGACTTGATATCGTCTTCCATCACTTCATTTACCAACTGATTGTCACCACGTGAATCTCCACGGAAATCTGTCAGATGACATATCAACATATATACTAACGTAATAACGATAACGGCTGGAACCAACATGGTGGGATAGGTCGTATTGACAAACTTCAACACCAATACCGTAATATAGGACGAGAAGAAGCCTAATAGTCCCCACAGACAGGAAAGAACAAAGCCATATCCGCGAAAGAATGCTCGCATACCTACAATGATGGCGGTCATACCACCAAGAGGCAGGGAGATGGTAAGGAGAGTGTGGCTAAAAACATAATCGCGATTGTTGATGCCTAACAAAGCAACCATAGCAATCCACAAGGCACTAAGCACATAGTAGGTAAGACGCCACGTATTCTCCTTAGCACGAGCACGATGATAATTCGTACGTACCTCCTTGTATTTTCTGGCAGTTTCCTCCTTGGCCGTGACATAACGCTTATAATATCTCTGATTATGGTCTATCTCACCAACGTCAAGTAGCCATTTTTCCAAAGTGCGTTCATAGCTATATGCCTCGTTGAAATGCTCATTGGGGTCTTCATGGAAAAACACAGACATCCACTGGCTCAATGCACCACGCTTAATCTCAGGTATCAGAGCAGGACGATGAGCCAACTTGTCGAAATCACGTCCATCTCGCAACTCCAAGCCATCCTGAAGGACATAGGTAGGAAGAGCACCCAGAATACGGCAGAAACGATAAGCTGCCGTACGAAGATCATAGGCACTCAGTCGTTCACGGTTTTCCTCACTGCGTAAATCGAAGCATGCACGACACTGGCTAAGTGGCTCAAACCAGCCATGTAATTGAGCAAAATAGGCAAAGCGACCATCTGAACTTGAATAATCGCTAATCACCTCAGCAAACTCTTCGTCTGTTAAATGTTGCCATTGCCTCATCTGTTCGCAAAGAATCTCACCCACCTTCAATGGTGTATCAGCTTCTCGAAGATCGTAAGCAGCATCACGGTCTATGTTATAAAGAACCTTATAACCCAAAGAACGGGTAGGTTTCTTACCTTGAGTCATGATACGAAGAGCTTCGCAAGCCATCTTATCCTCATGACTATACATCCAAGACAGCAAACGCCCATCACACAGACTGGTCCACTCGTCCTCTGAACAGTCCTCATAACCAAACGAGTGTACTATCTCTGTAAGATTACTGGAAGGATATTTAGGCAAGAAAGGTATTTCGCTGTCTATCTCGTAGAGGGTTTTCAAGATGGCTATACGCATCTCGTATGGACTTTCTGAATTGAAATATCCACGCAGTCGGTTTATATCTACCTTGGAATGTGACTCAATATACAGGAACAAAGAATCGTTAGGATTTCGTAATGCCAAGATATACTCTTCCTGATAGCTAAGCACCGAAATAGCAACACTGTGGATATCTTCGCAAAGGTTGCCATGAAGATCCTTATAGGGATAAGTAGGCTCCATCGCATAAACAGCAGCCATCAAGCCAGCTTTCTGGTCAACAGGATAACGGTTGGTCACAATATCCTTCACCGCAGAACTCAGTTTGATATTACCACTTTGCTCCAACCAACTGGCTATACGTCCATTGTATAAGTAACTGATAGCCAGTCGCTCATTATCAAGCAACAAGGGAATAAGCTCATGAACATTATCAGCCACAAGATTCTGCTCAGGGTCAACTACGAAACTGCGATATTTCAACAAAGGAGAAGAAACATCTACCTTGACATCCTCACCCAAGAACCAACGCTCTACCTCGTCGTACCCCCAACGGCTCTGAGGATTAACGGCTGTCAATCCCTGGACTATCATCTTCACACGGTCGGGCAGTTCATTGATACGAGGAAGACGTCCTTCGTTCTTCTTACGCATCATGACACGTTCATTTTGGCTCAAAGGATTCTCACCCAGCCATAGCGCCATCAGCGTAATACCAAGAGAATAGAAGTCAACAGATGGAGTAATCTCGACCTCTCCATCAATCACATCTGTGTACATCTCAGGAGCAGCAAAAACCGGTGTTCGTGCCTGAGTGGTTCGATGCAAACGTTCTTCTCCCTCCATGATACTAGAAATGCCGAAATCGCCCAGAACAACCTCCTTATGGTCCTTATCACGGAAGAAATAGTTGCTAGGCTTAATATCCTTATGGATGATATTATTGTTGTGGCAATAAGCCAAAGCAGCAGCGGCTTGAAGGGCTATACGACGGAATTGGACAAAATTACCGTTAAGGTCGTATTCTGCCAACGTACCACCACGGAGGTATTCCATCAGTTCATAATCGCGATTCTTACCGTCAACATAGGTCTTGCCATAATCAACAACACGAACCAGCATCTCCATATTGAAGTTTTGGACAATACGCATCAGCTGTTTCTTAATCGTAAAATTGGGATAGTATATTTTCAATACCATCTCACCTTCTTCACCCTGAACCAGGTAAATCTGGGCTTCACCGGAATTATCACTAAGACACTTGATGCCACGATAGATGCGACCTTTCAGTATGAAATCGCCATCACCTGCTTGAGAGTTATCAGCAACACTACCTGGTCTAACCGTTGCATCGACACTACGTTTAGAGATTGTCGGTGCATCACCTACTCGGATGGTTGCACCCATATCTGGTTTTCTTATGGTCTCGTCCATAAATATTACTTGTCGTCCTTAATTTCTTCCCTACTGTTCTTTCCTAACACAACCCACTTACCACCCAGATGGGGCTTTGCACATCCACAAGGGCTGCTGTGCATGGCATGCTTGTAATTGCAGACCCACGCCAAACGTACCCCTTGTGGCTTGCAGGCCATAGCATAGTTACGAGCCTTTACTGGCGATGATGTGGGAACGACAGCCAATTTGTCTAGAATAGCCGACAACATTTTGATCTTGACCATCTTTTGCTCCTCCAATTCTTCACGAGTCATACGTTTCGACTCTACCTTGGGAATAACAGGGATTTCCACACCCTCATCCTTGGCCAAGAGAGTCAAGACACGCTCACGAAGCCTTGCATTCATCTGTTCTCGTACTATATCACGCTCAGAATTATAGGGAAGTGCATTTTCCAATTTGGAGTAATCGCGAACAATTTCTAGCAGCTCCTGATAGTCAGGATTCAGTTGCAGTTGCTTCACCAAAAAACGGGCTTCATCTGTCAAGGCAGTACCACACTTCTTACAGAAAGAAAATTCGTTCAGCGTGTGACAGGTAGGGCATACGATGCCTCCACGAGGGCTTCCGCAATCGGGGCAATAAGGTTCAATACCCGAAAGATGAGCTCCACAGAAAGAACATACATCTTTTTTGATATAGTGATGACATGACTCACAGAAATCTGCGTCTGGATCTATCTCTGCGCCACAATGTGGACAAATCATTTTACTAATAGGCTGACCGCATCGGGCACAAAACATAGCCTCAAGTTCATTGACAGCACCACAATAAGGGCAAGGACGCCCTGCTGCCTGAGCTTGTTTCTGAGCCATTTTCATCTGCATCGGCCCCTGCTCCAGGCGTATGCCACGCTCAAACATCTGCTGAGGTCTCAGTGTCCTTTGAGTTTTCTCGTTATCTGGGTTGTTATCAAACATAGTAGTAAGTATTATTGATGCAAAGTTAACCATTTTTTCATAAACACACAAAAAACCGCCGTAAATTTTACATTTACGACGGCATTTTTATTAGTTTTTGCAACAATTATTACCAAAGAGGCAGGCGTTCAGACTTTGGAACAAACATTTTATCGCCTTCCTTGACACCAAAAGCATCGTACCACATGTCAATATGAGGCAATGCACCATTGACGCGGTAACGACCTAAGGAGTGAGGATCACTCTTGGTACGGTTACGGATTTCAGCCTCCGTGATATTGCCTGCCCATACTCCTGCATAAGCCAGGAAGAAACGCTGGTCAGGTGTCAGTCCGTCAATAACAGGAAGAGGGTTGCGCTTGGTAGCGTTTTTGTATGCATACCAGGCCACCTGAAGTCCACCATGGTCAGCAAGGTTCTCACCAAGCGTCAGACGACCATTAGCATTAAGGTCGGGAAGAACCTTTATCTTCGAAAAGAAGTCTGCATATTTATCCGTCCGTAAAGTAAAGTTCTTTCCATCTTCTGCAGTCCACCAGTCGTGCATATTGCCGTCCTTGTCAAAGCGACGTCCCTGGTCATCAAATCCATGTGTCATCTCATGTCCGATTACAACACCAATGGCACCATAGTTAAAGGCATCGTCAGCAGTTGCATCAAAGAACGGAACTTGCAGAATACCAGCGGGGAAACAAATCTCATTCGTCGTAGGATTATAATAGGCATTCACCGTCTGAGGAGTCATGTGCCAATCGTCACGATCCACAGGCTTTCCTGCTGTGTGATTGATGCGCCATGCAGTCCAGAAGCGGCGACACTCCTTTATATTCTCATAGTACGATTTTTTCGCATCAATTTTCAGACCGCTAATGTCCGTCCACTTATCTGGATAGCCTATCTTTACATAGAAAGTATTCAGCTTCAACAAAGCATTCACTTTCGTAGAATCGTCCATCCAATCCTGGGCAGCGATGCGCTCTCCAAGAGCAATACGGAGATTCTCTACGAGTGTCTTCATACGCTCCTTGGAAGAAGCAGGGAAATACTTCTTCACATAGATGCGGCCCAAGGCCTCACCCATCACGCCCTGTACCTGATTGGTTGCACGACGCCACAGAGGATGATCCTGCTGACGACCAGAGAATACCTTTCCATAGAACTCGAAGTCCTCTGCACGAACAGCATCATTCAGATAGCCTGTTGACGAACCTATCAGTCCCCACTCCATCACGTCACGATACTCAGCGGCAGTCATCTCGGCAAAAATCTTATCTGCAGCAGCCATGAATTCAGGCTGTCCCACAACCATCTCTTGAATATATTCAGTCTTGATGCCCTTAGCATTCATCTGCTTCTCAAGTTGGAAGTGAGGATACTTGGCATCAAACTCCTTCAGAGTCATTTTGTGATAGTTGGCAATGGGATCGCGAAGTTCTGTACGCGACTTGGAAACCTTGGCAAGAGCCGTCTCAATCTTGAGAATGTTCTTCATCTTCTTCTCAGCAGCCCCTTTCTTAAAGCCAAAGAGCTGGAACATATTAACGATATGTTTCTTGTAGGCCTCACGGATTTTCTTAGTAGCCTCGTCATTCTCCAGATAGTAGTCCTTCTGTCCAAGGGTAAGACCACTCTGATAGATGTTCAGAATATTTTCCGAAGCGTTCTTATCATCAGCACCGATATAAGCAGAGAAAAACTCTGATTCGCCATAAGGCATCATAG
Source organism: uncultured Prevotellaceae bacterium (assembly GCA_902770635.1). Taxonomy (GTDB): domain Bacteria; phylum Bacteroidota; class Bacteroidia; order Bacteroidales; family Bacteroidaceae; genus Prevotella. The sequence goes on from CACXTX010000030.1 coordinate 23,212, forward strand.
CGAGCTGCACGTTGAACAGCTGTTCTTTGTTTTTTGCATTCTCCAGGGTCTTCAGCTCACCCATTAAAGGAGCAACCCCTTCTTTCTCTCTGCGGGCAGAGTCCATAGCCAGTTTGTAGAGGTCGCTCAACTTCTGCTCTACACTTCCTTGCGAATAGCTGTTCTCCAAGAGTTCTTTCAGGATACCATTGATACGCTTGTTGTTGTCTTCGGCCAAACGGTCAAAACTGCCATAACGTGAATAGGCAGCAGGCAGCGGATTGGCTTTCATCCATCCACCACAGGCATACTCATAGAAGTCGTCAGCAGGGCGCACACTTGTATTCAGGTCTTTCAGGTCGATACCTGAGCGCAGTTGTGCCGATGCTGCGACAGTCAATGTAGCTAATGCCATAACAGTCAATAATTTTTTCATAAGTTTTTTATTATTAAATAGATAATAGATCCAATTCTTCTGAGAGTTTCTCCCAGCGTTCCACTTCTTCGTCCAATGCTTTCTTCGTCGTAGTATATTCGGTGACAAACTCCATGTTGGAGGCATTCTCTGGTTTCATCAGCAGGTCGTCCAGTTCTTTTAGCCTGCGTTCCATATCACTTATTTTCCGTTCCGATTCCTCCACAGCCTTCTCAGCCTTGCGTATCCGCTTTTGCTGCTCTTTACGGTCAGCATAGCTCTGGGCATTCGCACTCGGCGAACTAGTAACAATAGAACTACTAGGATTATTAGAACTATTAGGATTACTAGCGCTTGGCATACTCTGCAACTGCGACAGTTCTGAGATATTCCTGCTTCGTAGGAAATCGTAGATCCCCCCAAGGTGTTCCTTTACCTTACCGCCTCCGAACTCATAGACCTTTGTCACCAGTCCATCCAAGAACTCACGGTCGTGACTGACCACTATCGCTGTTCCGTCAAAAGCACGGATAGCTTCTTTTAGTACATCCTTTGAGGCCATGTCCAGATGGTTGGTAGGCTCGTCGAGTATCAAGAGGTTTACAGGTTCCAGCAACAGCCGAATCATAGCCAATCGACTGCGTTCACCACCACTCAGCACCTTCACTTTCTTATCAGATTCCTCACCGCCAAACATAAAGGCACCTAAGATATCGTTGATTTTCAGGCGGATATCCCCCTTCGCCACATAGTCAATGGTCTGGAACACCGTCAGGTTCTCATCCAACAGCTGGGCTTGGTTCTGGGCAAAATAACCTATCTGTATGTTATGTCCCACCTTCAGGTTACCCTCGAATGGAATCTCACCCATGATACATTTCACCAGCGTAGATTTACCCTCACCGTTCTTTCCCACAAAAGCCACCTTCTCCCCTCGCTTGATGGTCAGGTTGACATCAGAGAAAACAGTATGTGAACCATAGTTCTTAGCCACGTCCTCACAAATAATAGGATAATCACCTGAACGCAGGCAAGGCGGGAACTTCAAGTGCATGGCCGAATTGTCAACATCATCAATCTCGATAGGTACTATTTTCTCCAACTGTTTGATTTTCTGTTGTACCTGAACGGCCTTTGTAGCCTGATAGCGGAAGCGTTCTATGAACTGACGCATATCAGCTATTTCCTTCTGCTGGTTCTCGTAGGCTCGCAACTGCTGCTCACGACGTTCTTTGCGAAGGGTGACATATTCGTCATATTTCACCTTGTAGTCAACGATATGCCCACAGGAAATTTCAAGTGTACGGTTGGACACATTATTGATAAAGGCACGGTCGTGGCTGACCAGTACTACTGCCTTGGCACTCTGAGCCAGGAATTGCTCCAACCATTGTATGGATTCAATATCAAGGTGGTTGGTAGGCTCGTCAAGCAACAGCACATCGGGTTTCTGCAACAATATCTTTGCCAACTCTATACGCATGCGCCACCCACCGCTAAACTCGCTGGTAGGTCTTTCCAAATCTGTACGCAGGAATCCAAGGCCTGTCAAGGTTCGTTCTATCTCTGCCTCATAGTTCTCTGCTCCCATCATCATATAGCGCTCATACTCCTGGGTGAATTTCTCCACCAAGGCCATATAGTCAGCACTCTCATAGTCTGTACGCTCAGCCAGTTGCTGGTTCATACGGTCTATGCGCTCCTTCATCTTGGTGATGTCAGCAAAGGCTTTCTGTGCCTCTTCCCGCACCGTCGTATCATCCTGTAGAATCATGACCTGTGGCAGATAGCCTATCGTGGTATCGTTAGGAACACTCACCACCCCACTGGTTGGCTGCTGCTTGCCACAAAGTATTTTCAACAGCGTTGACTTGCCTGCTCCGTTTTTACCCACCAGCGCTATACGGTCGCGATCATTGACCACGAAACTGGCATCTGTAAACAGGGGTTTAACACCAAACTCTACATGCAAGGATTCTACTGAAATCATTACGCACTATTTGAAAACGACCTTACTACGACAGCATTCTGTCCCATCGGTGCGGACTATGCGTACACAATATTCCGTATCGCCAGTCTGTTCACAATAGAAAGAAAGCTGGTCACCGGCATGGGCTTCAGCGACATAGGCAATCTCAAAGCGCTTAATCTGGTGGGCACGATACCACTCCATGTCCCAGAGGTCAAGCACATGTTCGATATACTTCACGCTGTTGATGTGGCCATTGATGTCAACATCATTATAATAGGTGTCAATGGTGCGCACCAACTTGGCCTCGTCACTCATCTTCACTCGCCCACCCTTTTCTATCGGACATTCCTTATCGCTGACTATCCAGTTGTTGATGGCTCCATTGTCTATGGCAAAGAGATCTGTTGGCTGACGAGTCTCTGTATCAATCATCGCCCATATAGAACGTCCATAGCCATAGGTGTGGCCATCTTCTCCCACAACGGCAAAGTTACGGGAAGTGAAAAAGCGCATGGCATTCTCCACCCATGTTTCCACACAGAACTTGGTGTATTGCATGGGCATCTCGTCCATCTCAATAGCCAGACGGGAAAGCACCCACGAGCGTTGAATAGTCATGAGGTATTTCATGCCAAAGCCACGGTCCGACGAATGGAAGTCGGCAGCATTCAGCATGTGGTTGCCCAAGTGGCCCATAAAGAGTCGTCCACTGAAATCACAATGGAACGGCTCAGCCATAAAGGCGTATTTTCCTACTTTATCCATTCATTTCCTCCCTCTGTTCCAAGAACTTGCTTACTTCCTCCTGCTTACCACGGGTAACGGCAATACGTCCACTACGAGTGTACTGGAATACACAGCCAAACTCATCCAAAGCACGATATAGGGAAATAATCTGCTCTGTTACACCATGCTTCATCACGATGGTATAGGTTGGGTTCACCTCCGTAATACTGGCATCAAAACGACGGATGGTGCGCGAAATCTCAGGATTTGCCAGCACTTTGTTGGTATTCAGTTTGTAAAGACCTGTCTCACGGATAAACAACTGTTCGTCGGTGAAGTAATTGGCCTTTATCACATCTATCTTCTTCTCTATCTGCTTGGTAATCTTCACTATCTGGTCCTCGTCGCTCCATGCGGTGATGGTGTATTTGTGTACACCAGGAATGCTGGAAGCCGACACGTTCAGACTTTCAATGTTGACCTGGCGACGGGTGAACACCGCAGTAATCTGATTCAGAATACCAGCCACGTTCTCCGAATAAACCAACAGCGTATATAGTTTCTTTTCTTCCATTATAATTATCAATTATCCATTATCAATTAGCAATTAGCAAAGCGCTAAATCTCCAGCATCATATCGCTGACATTCATGCCTGGAGGAGTCATGGGCAGCACGTCATCGTCCTCCTTGATGGCACACTCCAAGAGGAATGGACCTTCTGTCTTCAGCATCTTCTCAACAGCAGCAGCCAAGTCCTTACGGTCTGTAACAGCCTCATAACCAATTCCATAGGCTTTGGCTATCAGTTCGTAACAAGGATTCATCATCTTGGTAAACGACTTGCGGCGCATCCAGAACATATCCTGCCACTGGCGCACATTTCCCAAGTAATGGTTGTTCATCAGAATCATCTTCACGGGTGACTGTTGCTCCATGATGGTACCCAGTTCCTCGATACACATCTGGAAACCACCGTCGCCCATGAAACAGCAAACGGTACGGTCGGTGGCAAAGGTGGCTCCAATAGCAGCGGGCAAGCCATAACCCATGGTGCCCAGACCTCCACTGGTACAGATGCTACGCTTCTGGTGATATTTGAAATAACGGGTGGCAAACAACTGGTTCTGTCCAACATCCGTCACGAGCACAGTACCTTCCGGAGCCTGCTCGGCAACAGCATTGACCACCTCGCCCATCAACAGCGGACCCTCCTTAGGATGGATGGCAGGCTCTATGACCTTTTCGCGCTCCTTCTGATCCAGTTCCTTGAACGAATCGCGCCACTCCTGATGGTCAGCCTTATCAAGCAAAGCGGTAAGGGCTGGCAACGACTGTTTACAGTCTGCCACAACAGCCACATCGGTCTTTACGTTCTTGTCAATCTCACTCTTGTCGATATCCAAATGTATAATCTTGGCCTGCTTGGCGTAGGTCTTCGTATTGCCTGTCACACGGTCAGAGAAGCGCATGCCAATGGCTATCAGCACGTCACATTCCTGTTCCTTCAGGTTAACGGCATAGTTGCCATGCATACCCAGCATACCCACATTCAGCGGATGGTTGGAAGGCAGGGCACTCAGTCCCAACATGGTACGACCGGCAGGGATATCGGCTTTCTCCAAGAATGCCTTCAGTTCCTCCTGGGCATTTCCCAGTTCCACGCCCTGTCCTACTAAGGCCAGAGGGCGCTTGGCATTGTTGATCAGTTCGGCGGCCTGCTTCACCAAATCCTCGTCCAGTTTGGGACTGGCAACGTATGAACGTACAAAATCCACCTTCTTAGGCTCCCACTCTACCTCTTCCACCTGTGCATTACGGGGGAAGTCGAGTACGACAGGACCAGGACGGCCACTACGGGCAATATAGAAGGCACGGCTGACAGCCCATGCTATATCCTCGGCATGGCGAATCTGGTAGCTCCATTTGGAGATAGGCTGTGCCACACCCACAAGGTCAACCTCCTGGAAGGCATCGGTACCCAACGCATTGATAGCCACCTGACCTGCAATAACCACCATAGGTGTTGAGTCCAGCATGGCATCGGCCACACCTGTCAGCGTATTGGTAGCACCAGGTCCGCTGGTGACCAGTGCGACACCTACCTCGCCACTGACGCGGGCATAGCCCTCAGCAGCATGTACGGCACCCTGTTCGTGGCGCACCAATATATGGTCAAAACATTTCTTTTCACCTCATGATAGAGCCACCGGGATAGCCAAAGATGGTCTTTACCCCTTCTGCCTGCAAGGCCCGCATCAGCGCTTTCGATCCTGTTATTCTATCCTTCAACATAAATTGTCAATGTTCAATGTTCAATCTTCAATCTTCAATGATTCTCACTCCTCCCTTATCGGCTGATGAAACACTCTGAGCGTATGCACGCAGGGCCTTTGACACCTCACGGTTGCGCTTCAAGGGCTGCTGGGGACGAGCCTCCAGCTCTGCATCGCTGAGTTTCACGTTAATCTTACGATTGGGAATATCTATCTCTATGATGTCGCCATCCTTAATCTTTCCTATATTACCACCAGCAGCTGCCTCCGGTGAGATATGTCCAATGCTCAAGCCACTGGTACCACCTGAGAAACGGCCATCGGTAATCAGGGCACACTCCTTACCCATGTGCATGCTCTTGATATAAGAGGTTGGGTAAAGCATCTCCTGCATACCAGGACCACCCTTCGGACCCTCGTGGGTTATGACCACACAGTCGCCCTTCTTCACTTTGCCACCCAGGATTCCCTCGCAGGCATCTTCCTGAGAGTCGAAGACAACGGCAGGACCTTCAAAGTGCCACAGGCTCTCATCGACACCGGCAGTCTTCACTACGCATCCGTCTTGGGCAATATTGCCAAACAGCACAGCCAGTCCGCCATCCTTGGTGTAGGCATGTTCCAGGTCGCGGATACAGCCATTGGCACGGTCGGTATCCAGTGTTCCCCACTCTTCTGACTGGGAACCCATCTTCGTGGAGAAGCGGTTGCCTGGAGCTGTCTGATAGATGCGGTTGGCTTCTGCATCCACAGCGCCATCTACAATGCTGTATTTCTTCATGGCCTCACCCAGCGTCATACCATCCACGCGTGGGGCAGAGCCATCAATCAGCCCGCCTTTGGCCAGTTCGTTCATAATACCCAGGATGCCACCGGCACGTCCACACTCCTGCACACTATACTTCTGGGTGTTGGGTGCCAACTTGCAGAGACATGGGGTCTTACGGCTCAGGGCGTCGATATCCTTCATGGTGAAGTCGGCACCAGCCTCCTGAGCCACAGCCAGCAGGTGAAGCACGGTATTGGTCGAGCCACCCATGGCGATGTCCAGCGTCATGGCGTTCAGGAAAGCCTGGCGGGTGGCAATGTTACGAGGCAGCACGCTCTCGTCGCCATCCTCATAGTAGGCAAAGGCATTCTTCACCACCTGGCGGGCAGCAGCCTTGAACAGCTCTACACGATTGGTATGGGTGGCCAGAATGGTTCCGTTGCCTGGGAGTGAGAGTCCGATAGCCTCTGTCAGCGAGTTCATCGAATTGGCAGTAAACATACCTGAACAGCTTCCGCAACCAGGACAGGCACAACCTTCTATCTCCCTCATTTCCTCATCGGTCACCGAGGGGTCTGCACCCTTAATCATGGCCGTAATCAGGTCGGCATTCTCACCACGCCACTTGCCAGCCTCCATCGGGCCACCTGAGCAGAACACCGTGGGGATGTTCAGGCGCATCGAGGCCATCAGCATGCCTGGAGTCACCTTGTCACAGTTCGAGATGCAAATCATGGCATCGGCCTTATGGGCATTCACCATATATTCCACACTATCGGCTATGATGTCACGCGAGGGCAGGCTGTACAGCATACCGTCGTGTCCCATCGCAATACCGTCGTCAATGGCTATGGTATTGAACTCAGCCGCATAGCAGCCCATCTTCTCTATCTCTTCGCGTACTATCTGACCTATCTCATGCAGATGAGTATGACCAGGAACAAACTGGGTGAACGAGTTGACAATGGCAATAATAGGCTTGCCAAACTGCTCGTGTTTCATACCTGTAGCTACCCAGAGCGCCCGCGCTCCAGCCATTCTTCTACCTTCTGTGCATACCGCACTACGCAATGGATGTTTCATATCTCTAACTTAGTATTTGTCTATTTAGCCTGCAAAGGTACACCTTTTTATTATAAATACCAACGAAAAAGCGGATTTTCTGCAAATCCGCTTCCACTCTGTTGGGTTATTTCCTGTTTTTCTTTCTCAAATACTCCTGACGGGCAGCCTTCATATCCTCACGGAAGGTGGGACTAGCCTGCAAGGCTCCATAGCCTATACTGGCTCCCATACGACTGGCATCCACATCAGTCTGCCAGTGGGCTCCCACAATGACACGGCTCTCACCATAATCCCAGCCTCGTTTTAGAATCTGGTTGGCATTTTCAGGACACACCTCCGACAACAACAAGGCAGTAGCCCATCCGCGAGAAGTATGGCCAGAGGGATAAGAGCCCTCCTTGCCCAGTTCCACCTCGTCCTCTTCCTTGTCGTAAGTCAGGATATGCTCGTGAAAGCGGACATAGGGACGGGTACGATGATAGAATGCCTTAGGAGCCACACGCATCTGGTCGGTCGTCACCAGGCTACGAGTCAGCAGTTTCCAGATGGCAGGCGTATTCTCTTTGCTGATAGTCATCCCCAATGCCTCGTTAAAACTGGAGAACAGCGTATCTATAGGATTCCAAATACCATCTCGGCGAGCCATCTTGGCCCGTTCAGGATTGTTGACACGCTGGTCCTTACCCCAGAAGTAGCGCATCAGGTCGTAGGTAAAGTGCTCGTTCAAGGTGTCTGGAGGAGCAGGCAGACACTTAATCAGGTTTGGCATCTCCTCTTTCGTGTAGTATTTCTCTATAACACCCTTCTGAACACTGGGCATGGTCTTACCCGTCAATCGGCAAAACTCCTTCTTGGCCTTCTCCAGCTGCTTCATAAACAACGGGTGGGTATGCATCTTACCATAAGCCACCGCAGCAGCCAGACGACCTGCATCCACATCGCTTTGCCAGTGGGCACCCACAATGATACGGCTGTCGCCATACATGTAGGCCCGTGCAAACAAGGTGTCTGCACGCTCTGGGTTAATCTCTGAGAGCAACAAGGCTATACACCATCCCTTCAGAGCATGAGAAGAGGGATAGGAATAAGAAGTGCCATTCGACATGAACTCCTCATCCTCTGGGGTAAGCGTAGGTTCCTGGAAACGCACAAAGGGGCGCTTGCGGGCATAGAAGTGCTTAACATCAGCACAGATGAAGCGAGCAGTAAAAGTGGCATCACGCAACAAGCGGAATATCTCCGGAGTCTCCTCACTCGTCACCTGCAAGCCAAAGGGAACGCTGAACTCCTTCATAATCCAATCCAAAGTAAATTTAGCATCTCTTTGGGCCATCTTGGCACGCTCAGGGTTCTTGACACGCTGGTCCTTACCCCAGTAGTAGCGCATGATGTCGTGCGTCCACTGGATACCAAATGTGTCAGGAGGAGCAGGCAGAAACTGACGCATATCTGGCATGTCCTTTTCCGTGAAATAAATAACCTCGGGTTTGTCACCAAACACCTGTGCCTGTACTCTTGTCGCTCCGCAAACCAGCATCATAGTAGCCAGCACGCCTACTACAAACCACATCTTCATTCTTTTCTTACCCATCATTTATTCATTTTTTGATTCTGCCTGCAAAGTTACGAAAATTTTCTGTATCTTTGCCGACAAATTAAGAAAAAGCATAGCATGATGAATCTAATCGAACAAAGAATCATAAGCGACGGCATTATTGAACCTGGCAACATCCTGAAGATTAACAATTTCCTGAACCAGCAGATTGAGCCAGACGTTATCTACTTCTTAGCACAAGACCTCAAGAAGCGCTTTGAAGGTGTTGAGATGACCAAGATTCTCACCATCGAAATCAGCGGCATCCCCATTGCCACCATGCTGGGACATCTTCTCAACCTGCCTGTCGTCTTTGCCAGGAAGCAGGAAATCCTCAACACTACCGAAGGCATGTATTCCTCGCAAGCTTTCTCGTTTACCCATAAGCAGCAAAACAAAGTGTATGTCCCCATGCCTTTCATTTCATCTGCTGACAAGATACTGATTGTCGATGATTTCCTGGCTAACGGCGAGGCTTCCCGTGCCCTCATCGACATTGTCAACCAGGCAGGCGCCACCGTTGCTGGCATCGGCATTGCCATAGAGAAAGGCTTCATGAAAGGAGGTAGGGAACTGCGTGCCGAGGGCTATCGTGTGGAGTCGGTAGTCATTATTGACGAGATGGACTACGAAACCAAGACCATCCACTTCCGTCAGCAGACCAAAGAGATATACCTGGCAGGAGGATGCTTCTGGGGAACGGAGCATTACTTCAAGCAGATAGAAGGGGTTGTGGAAACAGAAGTAGGCTTTGCCAACGGAAACACAGAGAATCCCACCTATAAGGAAGTCTATACCGACACCACGGGATATGCCGAGACCGTACATGTGAAATACCACCCTGATGTCGTAAGCCTGGAGTTCCTGTTGCAGATGTTCTTCAAGGCCATCGACCCCACAAGCCTCAACAAGCAGGGACACGACGAAGGCACCCGCTATCGTACAGGCATCTACTACACCGACCCTGAGGACCTGCCCGTTATCGAAAAGGTGTTTGCCGAAGAACAGAAAAACCACCAGCAGCCACTGGCCGTAGAGAAACTTCCCCTCAAGAACTTCTATACCGCTGAAGAATATCATCAGGACTATCTCGACAAGAACCCCACAGGCTACTGTCACCTACCCCTGTCACTCTTCGAGTTTGCAAGGAAAGCGAAAGAGAAGAAGTAAAAACTGTCATCTGTCATTTGTCATTTTTTATCAAGGATGCGGAAACGACTAGATTAACCCTTGGTTATTGCCGGATAACATGCCCTTATTGCGCAATAACATGCCCTTATTGCCAGATTATTTCACGAAAGGATTAAGAGGTTGGACTCTTTATCATTAAGGGAAAAACTTGCTAGCATTAAATCTAGCAATTGTTACCATTAATAGTAGCAATTTTTTCTATTAATGTACCTTTTAGCTAACAAATTTATTTCCTACCGCGAGGCTTCCGTAAAGGCTTCCATGATGGCGGTGGGTTGACCGTCCTTGAAGGCACCTAAGGGATAGCGGCCCTCCAATTCGGGAGCCCAGTAGAAGACGCCTTTGCAATGGCCATTTGTCTTGTTTTTTGATGCCTCGATGACGGCAGCCATAATCTGCTTGCCCTCCACGGGACTCTTGACCTCTGTTCCCGTCTCTACCACCATGAGGGGCTTGTGGTATTTCTGCCACATGCGATTGATATTGGCGGTGAACTTCTCGACAGATTCCTGCCAGGATGTTGTTAATTTTGCCTGGATGTCCCAATAGGGATAGACGCTCAGACCTATCATGTCGAAACGGGCATTGTATTGCTTCAGACCATCGAAGATGAAGTCGTAACGTTTGGGGTCACAGCCACCATCCAGATGGATGATGACCTCTGCCTGGGGATAGACGGACTTGACGGCCTCATAGCCTGCATCGGTCAGTCCTGCATACTGTTGCATGTTCTCCTCAGCACGTCCTACAGGCCAAAGGAAGCCATGAGTGGTCTCATTACCCACCTGTACCCAACGCACCTCTACCCCAGCCTGCCGGAGGGCTGCCAGCACCTCGTGGGTGTGGTCATAGAGTGCCTGTTTCATTTCCTTGTAAGTCATTGATTTCCACTGGGCTGGAATGTTCTGCTTACCAGGGTCTGCCCACCAGTCGCTATAGTGGAAGTCTATCATCAGCGCCATACCACGCTCTTTGGCTCGCAAAGCCATACGCACCACATCTTCCTTGTTGCAGAAGTTGTCGTGCTCCACAGGATTGACCCATACACGCAGGCGAACAGCATTCAGTCCCAGTTCGCGCATGAGGGCCGTATTCTCACGGGGCTCTCCCTTGGCATTTCGCAACTGCTTGCCCTTAGCCTCCAGTTCCGTTGTACCACTGATGTCTGCTCCCAGCCAGAATTCTTGGGTGCTGATGGTCAGTACGGCAGGCTTGATGCGTCCACGCTGGTCCTTTACGGTCAGCGTGATTTTGCCAGCCTTCGTGGTGGGACGAAGTATCACTACCAACTCGCCATTGAACAGTTTCATTTTAGGCTGCTTGAACGACTCCAGGGAGGTGGCATCGCCATTGCAGACTGCCTCGAAAGTAGCCTCGCCACTGACGCTGAAGGTCAGGGCTTCTTGGCAGGTGGGAACAGGCACCCCGTTCTTGTCATTGACATGGACGCGAACATAGATCAGGCTCTCGCCATCAGCCTTGAAGTCGTTGGTTTCGGGCTCAGCCACCAACTGTACTGGCTTGCCGGCAGTCCTGCGCACATCCTCACCAATCTTGTTGCCTTGCTCGTCATAGACAACCACTTTGATTTCGCCTGGCTCATACTTGACATCATTCCAACGCAGACGGTAGCGGTCCAGACGATTGTCATTGACCATTGACGATTGACCATTGACCTTATCTGCCTGTTTACGAATTCGCCCCTGACTTTTTCCGTTGACAAAGAGCTCGCCCTCTACCCCATCGGTATAGCAATAAACGGGTGTCACCTGCCCTTTGCGGTTTGGCCAAGTCCAGTGAGGCAAGAGATGGACGGTATGCACGTTCTTGTTCCAATGGCTCCGATACAGATAATAGCGGTCCTTAGGCAGACCCGCCAAGTCGCAGATGCCAAAATAGCTGGAGCGTGAAGGCCAGTATTCATCGTAGGGAGAAGGCTCGCCCAGATAGTCATAGCCGGTCCACACAAACTCACCAATCACCCAGTCGTAGTCATCCTGCCATCGCCAGTCGTCATCAGGCAGGTTAGACCAGGGACAATACTCCACATCATAGCTGGAACACTGGCCGTCGGCAGTAAGGACAGCCTTGGGGTCGTACTGCTCACACCATGAGGAGAAACGCCCGTTGTCATCAGGAACGACAGGGAACTTATAGACACCACGCGAAGAAACGGTAGAACAGGTTTCAGAACCCAGCAGGAAGCCCTGGGGCAAACGCTTGATGTTATCGGCATACTTGTGAACACGATAGTTGAAACCTGGCACATCCATCGACTGAGGCGTGCCACCATGGATGGAGCCGTCGGGATTGTCAAGACCCTGGGTAACAGGACGTGTGGGGTCGAGTGAGTGGCAGAGACCCTGCAACTGGATGGTCAGCTGGCGTCCCTCCTCACTCCACTGTTCAGGAATCTCATTGCCTATGGACCACATCACGATAGAGGGATGGTTGCGATGGTTCAGAATAAGGTTGGTGATATCCTGATGGGCCCACTCTTTAAAGAAACGGGCATAGCCATTCTTACACTTCGGATAAATCCACATGTCGAACGATTCAGCCATCACCATCATACCCAGCGAGTCGCATAGCTCCATCTGCCACGTAGAAGGCATGTTGTGAGAGGTACGGATGGCATTGCACCCCATCTCCTTCATCATCTTAATCTGGCGAGTCAGCGCACTCTTGTTAATGGCAGCACCCAGAGGCCCAAGGTCGTGATGCAGGCATACGCCCTTGAACTTCATGGTCTTACCATTCAGCTGGAAACCATGTTCGCGAGAGACACGAATGGTACGGATGCCGGTCTTGATGGTCTTGCTGTCAAGTATCTCATGATGTCCCTGATATACCTCCACCTTGACTTGATACAAATAAGGTGTCTCAGGCGACCACAACTGGGGATTCTTCACCTTGAACTGGGCATATACCTTGCCGTCGCCCTCAATGCGGGTGTCACCACTTGAAGCAACGACCTTACCGTTAGGAGCCTTCAGGAAAAACTGCGCAGTACCCTTCACAGGATTAACGATGCGAGCCTCTACCTCAACAGTAGCCTCGCCCTTGTCAATGCTCATCGTGCGGGCAAAGATGCTCCAATCGTCAATATAGGTCTTCTGCCTAAGTATCAGCGTGACAGGACGATACAGCCCGGCACCAGGATACCAACGGGAACTCTCCTCCACGTTTTGGAGATGGACACCGATATCCAGCTTGCCAGCTTTCAGATACGGAGTGGCATCAATGCGGAAAGCATTATAGCCGTAAGCCCAATAGCCAGCCTCCTGACCATTTATAGAAACGCGAGGTTCAGACATGGCACCATCGAACACCAGTTCGGCAGTCTCGTAACCGGCAGGAACCTTGATACTGGTCTTGTACCAACCTTCGCCAATCCAAGGCAGGGCACCACTACGCCCAGACTTCTCGGAAGCCTCCGTCTCCCCATTCTGTGCGATAGCCACTCTCTGTAAATCCCATTTCTTGTCAAACGGTCCGGCAATAGCCCAGTCGTGAGGGATATCAACCTGCTTCCACGACTTGTTGTCACGTGAGAATTCCCACGTCTTCAAATTGATTTCACGTCGAGTCTGAGCAACAGCCACCAGGCTGAATAGTAGTAATGATAGAAGTAGTTTTGTTTTCATCATGAGTTTTAGTTATTATTTTGGCTTCAAAGGTACAAAAAAATCCCCACAGAACCAAATCTGCGGGGACTTCTTTTTATTCTAATGTCTGTTGATTACTTAGTAGTAGTGTCAACGAACATAGCTACGCGGTTGAAGTCGTTCTCAGAAGAGAGCTTGTCAGTTGCGCCCAGACCCTCAACAGTGATGCGGTCAGCAGCAATCTTATATCTCTTGATCAGAGCGTTCTTAACAACGTTAGCGCGCTCCTCAGAAAGCTTCTGGTTGAGCTCAGCCTTACCCTCGGGTGAAGCATAACCCAGAACCTTAACCTTAGCGTCCTTGTGGTTTCTCATGTACTTAGCAACCATCTCGATGCTAGCATACTGAGCAGGATCGATAGTGCTCTTACCCTGACGGAAGATTACGTGTGGCTGAAGAACGTTCTCAGTCTTCTCAACAACAGCAGCGGTCTGAGGACGAGCCTCGCAGTCAGCCAGCTTCTTCTGGAGGTCAGCGATAGTGCGAGCGTCAGAAGCAATCTGGTTGTCCTTAGCGTTGTTGTCAGCACGGAGCTCGTTGATCTTAGCGTTCAGACCATCAATCTCGGCCTGGTCGCGGAGCTGAGCAACAGCATAGTTGTGAGTACCGTTGCTGTTACCGAACTTGTAGTTAAAACCAGCCTTCAGAGAGAAGTATGCACGGTTAACATCATACTTGAAACCAGGATCATTAATACCAACAACAGCAGCAACAGCAGCCTCATCAACACCACCAATCCAAGACTTCAGATTGTAGTTCAGAGATGGCTCGATGTAAAGCTGCCAAGCCTTATTAGCACCCAGATTGAAAGCAAAGTCAAGAGCTACCTTAGAAGTGACGGCATTGCTTTTGGGAAGATGATTGAAGTCGTGGCCCCAACCAAAACCATAAAGAGCAATCACCTCGAAAGGACGGGGCTCACCTTTGTAACCAGCGAAGAGGTTTGACATGTTGAAAGTACCCAGCAGGCTAACGTTAATATCCTCAATGAAGGTCTTAGAACCAGCATACCACTTCTCGTTTGACTTGAAGCACATGTCAGCATCCAAAGCCAGACCGAATACAGTTGTCAGATTCTTACCAACGCGTACACCGAAAGTAGGAGCGAGAGACTTGAAGAAACCATCTTTACCACCCTGTTCCTTTAAGTAGGTGCTTACACCAGCGTTAGCGCCAATGTACCAGTTGTCACCAGCCTTGTTAGCGGTGATAGTTGTGTTCTGTGCATTCACAGAAACTGCCATAAAGCCGGCAGCGAGCATTAAAAATAACTTTTTCATCTTTTTACAAGTTTATAAAATTACTACCTTAAGTTTTCTACTTTTTTAAGCTTTAACTAAAATTTAATTTAATTTCGAGTGCAAAATAACAAAAAATAATCATACGTTCCAAGTTTTTTCGCAAAAATCTAACAAAAAAAGTGCATTTTTTAACCTTTTAGCCCCAAATAGGGCAAAAAACGGGTGTTTTTTACGTAAACATGACTTACATTATGAGTGAAATGTACACCTTTATTTACTCCTTTTACGATGGTTCTCTATCATATAATAAATAATGTACGCGCGAGAAAATGCGTCCTTTTCCGCTTAACATTATTTATTAGTTAGGTCATAAACGAAACACCCTACCCTTCGTCTTACTTTTAGAAATAATGACGAACTAAAACAAATTCTATGAACAAACGACTTACTATTATTCTTTTGGCTGTCTTGACAGTAGTGACGGCAATGGCCCAGCAACAACGTCCGAATGGCAGTCAGATGCAACGCATGCGCAATCCAATGAGACAAACGGATCCGGCATTCTTCAAGACCCCAGAAGCGATGAAAGTTGGCGAACAGATTCTGCTCTACCAACGAGTAACAGGTGGTTGGCCTAAGAACATCAATATGGCTCAACCACTGACAGACCAAGAGAAAGAAAAGGTGCTGAAAGACAAACAACGTCGCGACGATTCCACTACCGACAATGGTGCCACTTCTATGCAGATGGCCTATCTGGCTCGTTTGTATGAAGCCACCAAAGACACCCGTTTCCGTGATGCCTTCCAGAAAGCGGTAGAATATCTGCTGAGCGGACAATATGAGAATGGAGGGTGGCCCCAGTTCTGGCCCGAGATGCACGGATATCAAGTCCATATCACCTTCAACGACGATGCAATGGTCAACACATTGGAACTGCTGAAGGCTATTGTTGACGAAAAAGCCCCCTACTCTGCAGAATTGACAACACCTCAACTTCGCCAGCATGCAGCTGAAGCTTTCGACAAAGGTATAGAATGTATTCTCAAATGCCAGATTCGCAAGAATGGGAAACTGACTGTATGGTGCCAGCAGCACTATCGTGACACCTACGAACCAGCACCAGCCCGTGCCTTTGAACTTCCGTCCTATTGTTCTATGGAGAGTGCAAGCATTGTAAGACTGCTCATGTCGCTGCCTCATCCTGACAAACGAGTAAAGCAGGCTATTCATGCGGCTATGCAGTGGTTTGACAAATACAAGTTGACGGGGCTGCGCATCCAACGTTCAGGCGGTAGGAACAGTTCTGACCGTAACACCCAGTTAGTCAACGATCCCAATGGCGAACCCTTATGGGGACGATTCTACGATTTGAAATACTGTGAGCCTTTTGTCTGCGACCGAGATGGTATTCCCCGTAGGCATTTGGAGGATATCGGACCAGAGCGTCGCAATGGTTATTCCTGGTATGGCAATCGTCCTGCTTCCCTGTATCCTCTTTACGAGCAATGGGCTGACAAGTATGACCCTAAGCACAAGGTGAAAATCAGTCTGCAAACCAAGGGAGCCAACGAGAATGGTACGATAGACATGTTCCGTAAGCCCAAACCTGACCTGAAGGCTTTTGACGCTGTGGTTAAGCCTGGACAAAGTATTCAGGCTGCCATAGAGAAAGCCCCTGAGAAGCCTGCCCAACCCTATAAGATACTGATTAAGAAAGGCACGTATAACGAGAAAGTCATCATTGACCGTCCTAACATCGTGCTGGTGGGCGAACAGCGCGACAGTACTATGATTGTACTGGCCGAACTGTCGAAGAAACAGACTATCAAGGAATACAAAGGCAAACCCGTTGGCAATGGTGTCATCGTATTGCAAGAAGGTGCTGACGACTGTATCATCAGCGGACTAACCGTATATAACAACTATGGCACAACGGTAGAACCTGGCAATACTGCCCATCAGATGAGTATCTTCGGACGAGCCACACGAACCATCGTTATCAACAGCAATGTATGGGCTGACGGCAACGATGCGCTATCTCTTTGGGCTCCAGGGGGTAATGGCATGTACTACCACTCCGACCTTTACCTGCGCTGCTGGGGTGTTGACTTCCTCTGTCCACGAGGCTGGTGCTATGCTACCCGTTGTCGTTTTGAGGGAGACGGACATGCGCTGATTTGGCACGACGGACGTGGTGACCGTTCCAAGAAGTTGGTTATCACCAACTCCACCTTTGATGCCAAAAGTCCTACCCAACTGGGGCGTTATCATCACGATTCCCAGTTCTTCATCGTCAACTGTAAGATGACAAAGAACATTCTCAACAACAATATCAGTTATGCTTATAGTGACAAAGTGCTCGACCCATGTCCTTGGGGACAGCGTGTCTATTACTATGGCTGTACCCGCGAAGGAGGCAACACGGGATGGCTGAAAGACAACTTGAAGGAGTCAGAAGAAAAGCCAGAGTTCCATGGGGTCACGGCACTCTGGACTTTCAATAAGAAATGGGACCCGGAGAAACGCATCCGGGACCTATGGGATGTTCTAGCCTACTAAGGTGATAATCTTACCACCCTCTTCGATGGCTTGCATGTTGAGGGGAATCAACCCATGATGGCGCTCGGGAAGTGTTTTCTTGAGCGCTTTTTCTACGCCGTCGGTACTTACCACCGGAGCCACCTTCAACAGTCCACCCAGCACAATCATGTTAAACACCTTGCCGTTCTTCATCTCGGCAGCCTTGTCCATCGCGTCAATGCGATAGATGGTGATGTCCTTACGTGTTGGCGGGTTCAGAATGCCATAGCCATCGTAAATCAGGATGCCACCCGGCTTCAACTTGGGTTCAAACTTCTCCAGTGAAGGCTGGTTCAGCACAATGGCTATATCGAACTTACTGAGGATAGGCGAACTGATTTTCTCGTCGCTCACAATAACAGTCACGTTGGCTGTACCACCACGTTGTTCTGGTCCGTAAGCAGGCATCCAGGTCACCTCCTTGTCGTCCATCAGTCCCGAATATGCCAGGATTTTACCCATTGAGAGCACTCCCTGACCACCAAAACCGCTTATAATGATTTCCTTTTTCATCGTTTTATTTCACTATTTTACTATTTCACCATTTCACAATTGTCAAATCGTAAATTGTCCAATTGTCAAATCGTAGTGTCTTTGAGATCACCTTTCGGATAGAAAGGAACCATGTTTTCTTTCATCCACTCATTAGCCTGAACAGGAGTCAGTTTCCAACCACTGTTACAGGTAGAGACAATCTCCACCAACGAAGAGCCCTTACCAGCCATCGAAGCCTCAAAAGCCTTACGGATAGCCTTCTTTGCCTTGTTGATAGAAGCTACGCTCTCCACACTTTGACGGGTCACATAGCAGGTACCCTCCAGACTGGCAGCGATATCTGCAATCTTCAAGGGATAGCCGTGAATCTTAGGGTCACGACCATAAGGACAGGTGGATGTCTTCTGACCAATCAGCGTGGTAGGTGCCATCTGTCCACCCGTCATACCATAGATGGCATTGTTGATGAAGATGATGACAATGTTCTCACCACGATTCAGCGCATGGATGGTCTCACAGGTTCCAATACATGCCAAGTCGCCATCACCCTGATAGGTGAACACCAAACGGTCGGGCCACAGACGCTTGATAGCCGTAGCCACAGCAGGTGCACGACCGTGGGCAGCCTCCTGCCAGTCGATGTCCAGATAGTTATAGGCAAACACGGCGCATCCCACAGGACTCACACCGATGGTTTTTTCTTCCATGCCCATCTCCTCGATGACCTCAGCCACGAGTTTATGCACCACACCATGCGAACAGCCAGGACAATAGTGCATGTGGTTGTCGTTCATCAGCGTAGGCT
The DNA here is from genome assembly GCA_902770635.1 of uncultured Prevotellaceae bacterium. GTDB lineage: Bacteria > Bacteroidota > Bacteroidia > Bacteroidales > Bacteroidaceae > Prevotella. The sequence goes on from CACXTX010000030.1 coordinate 41,989, forward strand.
TATGATATACCAGATTCTCTGGTGCTATGATATTGTTTTCCATATCTTCTTACCTCTAACCTCTTACTTCTAACTTCTTCAATGCTTCCACAATCTCTTCGGGCTCTGGCACGATACCACCCAGACGGCCAAACTGCTCAACGGGTAATGCACCGTTGATGGCCAGACGGACATCTTGAACCATCTGTCCTGCGTTAATCTCTACAACCAGCACACCCTTCTTACCTTGCGCCATCTCGGCAATAGCCTTTGAGGGGAACGGCCACAAAGTGATGGGACGCAACAGTCCAACCTTGATGCCTTCCTCGCGAGCCATCTCAATAGCCTTCTGGGTTAAGCGGGCAGCAGAACCAAAAGCAACAATAACGTACTCAGCATCCTCGCAATAAAGAGTTTCATAGCGCACCTCTTTTTCGCGAATCTCTGCATATTTAGCCTGCAGGTGCAGGTTACGAGCCTCCATCGCCTCTGGCTTCAGTTCCAGCGAGGTAATGATATTGGGCTTACGATCCTTGGTACGGCCAATGGTAGCCCAAGGACACTGCTCACGGATTTCCTCTTCTGTACGACGGGGCTTATAAGGAGGCAACACGATTTTCTCCATCATCTGACCTATCACACCATCTGCCAGAATCATGGCTGGATTGCGGTATTTGAAGGCCAGTTCGAAAGCCAAGTCAACGAAATCGGCCATCTCCTGTACAGAGTTTGGAGCCAGTACTATCACATTGTAGTCACCATTACCACCACCACGTGTAGCCTGGAAATAGTCTCCCTGTGAAGGCTGGATAGTACCCAGGCCGGGACCACCACGCTGCACATTCACGAAAACACCAGGCAGTTCAGCACCGGCCATATAGGTTATACCTTCCTGCATCAACGCGATGCCAGGACTTGACGATGAGGTCAGCACCTTCTTACCAGCTGCAGCACCTCCATAAATCATGTTGATACTGGCCACCTCACTTTCGGCCTGCAGGACTACCATACCAGTAGTCTCCCAAGGTTTCAGCTCTGCCAGCGTTTCAATCACCTCACTTTGTGGTGTAATAGGATAGCCAAAATATCCATCGGCACCACAGCGAATGGCAGCATGGGCTATCGCCTCATTGCCTTTCATCAAAGTCACCTCTTTTTCTGCCATCTTGTTACTCCTCCACTTTTTTACGATAAACCGTGATACATCCGTCAGGACAAACCACAGCGCACGAGGTACAACCCGTACACTTGTCTATCTGCGCAGGCTCCACATAGGGATAGCCACGCATGTTAACACGATTAGCCAGTGCGATGACACCCTGTGGACAAGCGTTCACACAGAGCACACAACCTTTGCAACGGTCGGTATTCACCACAATGGCACCTTTCATCTTAGCCATTTCTTTAGTATTTGTTTATGGATTATAATTATCTTTATTGTAATACGCCATGATGTCGTCGAGCATCCGTTTTGCCTCCACAGCAGGACTGTCCGCATCAAGCTCTATGGCCTGAATATAGCAGTTGATAGCCTCTCCAAACTGCCCTTGCTTTCTTAAAGCATTGCCTTGCTCGTACCACTCCTGCGCCGTCATTTCATCATTTCTTCATTTATATTTCACACTTCTCATTTTTCATTTCTCATTTGCGAAGCAAGAAGCGTATTCTTCATCAGCGAGCAGATAGTCATGGGACCAACGCCACCAGGTACAGGCGTGATGAATGAGCATTTAGGAGCAACCTCGTCAAACTTCACATCACCGTTCAGGCGGAAACCGCTCTTGCGGCTAGCATCAGGAACACGAGTAGTACCCACGTCAATGATAACTGCACCCTCCTTCACCATATCGGCTGTTACGAAGTCAGGCTTTCCAATGGCAGCAATGATGATGTCTGCCTTCTGGCACTCTTCTTTGAGTGTCTTCGAACGAGAGTGGCACACGGTCACCGTGGCGTCGCCATACTGTTTCTGCATCATCAGCTGTGCCATCGGTTTACCCACAATGTTCGAGCGACCCAGAATGACACACTTCTTACCACTGGTCTCGATGTTATAGCGCTTCAACAGGGTAATAATGCCCAGAGGGGTTGCCGAGATAAAGCAAGGCAGACCTATCGCCATACGTCCCACATTGATAGGATGGAAACCATCCACGTCCTTACGATAGTCGATGGCCTCGATAATCTTCTGTTCGTCAATATGCTTGGGTAAAGGCAGCTGGACGATAAAGCCGTCAACATCGGCATCCTTGTTCAGCTTATCGACACACGCCAGCAGTTCCTCCTCGGTGATGTTATCCTCAAAGCGTATCAGGGTGCTCTTGAAACCACAGGCCTCGCAAGCCAGCACCTTGTTCTTCACATACGTCTCCGAGCCACCGTCGTGACCTACCAATACGGCAGCCAGATGGGGCTGTTTGCCACCCTTGGCCACAATCTCTTTTACCTCTTCAGCTATCTCGGCCTTAATGGCTGTTGCTGTTGCTTTTCCGTCAATCAGTTGCATATCTCTTATCCCTTTTTACTTTCAATGGCGGTAGCCAATTTTTCACTTTTCCTTTTTCACTTTTCCCTTAAAAAGGTTTCTTCCCTCTCATCATGTTAGCCATCTGCATCATCTTCGAGTTGCCTCCGCCAGCTACCATGCGCATCACCTTACGAGTCTGGTCAAACTGCTTCATCAGTCGGTTCACCTCCTCTATCTTGGTACCACTACCTTTGGCAATACGCATTCTGCGACTTTGGTTAATGATGTCGGGATTAGCACGCTCCTTGGGTGTCATCGAGTTAATGATAGCCTCAATACCCTTGAAGGCATTATCATCGATATCCACGTCTTTCAGCGCTTTGCCCACACCAGGAATCATCGAAGCCAGGTCCTTGATGTTACCCATCTTCTTGATTTGCTGAATCTGACCCATGAAGTCGTCGAAGTCAAACTTGTTCTTACGGATCTTCTTCTCCAGACGCTTGGCTTCCTCCTCGTCAAACTGCTGCTGGGCACGCTCCACCAGTGAAACGATATCACCCATACCCAGAATACGGTCGGCCATACGCTCGGGGTGAAACACGTCGATGGCCTCCATCTTCTCGCCCGTGCCCACAAACTTGATGGGTTTCGTAACGACCGTTCGGATGGAGAGCGCTGCGCCACCGCGCGTATCACCGTCGAGCTTGGTCAGTACAACGCCGTCGAAATCCAGACGGTCGTTGAACTCCTTAGCCGTATTCACTGCGTCCTGACCCGTCATCGAGTCCACTACAAACAGCGTCTCGTCGGGGTTGACAGCCTCTTTCAGGTTTGCTATCTCGTCCATCATCTCCTCGTCAACGGCCAGACGACCGGCGGTATCGATGATGACGACATTATAATTCTTCTGTTTGGCCTCACGGATAGCATTGTTGGCTATCTCCACCACATTCTTGTTCTCTGGCTCTGAGTAAACGGGTACGCCAATGCTTTCACCCACCACGTGCAACTGCTGGATGGCAGCAGGACGATAGACGTCACAAGCCACCAGCAACGGGTTCTTGTGCTGTTGCTTCTTCAGCAGGTTGGCCAACTTACCAGAGAACGTGGTCTTACCAGAGCCCTGCAGACCTGACATCAGGATAATAGCAGGACGGCCTTCCAACTTCAACTCCGAAGCCTTGCCACCCATCAGTTCAGCCAGCTCGTCGTGTACAATCTTCACCATCAGCTGGCTGGGCTTCACGGCAGTAAGCACGTTCATACCCATTGCCTTCTGCTTGACGGTATCCGTGAATGTCTTGGCAACCTTATAGTTTACGTCAGCATCCAACAGGGCCTTACGGACATCCTTCAGTGTCTCGGCCACATTAATCTCGGTGATCTTTCCTTCACCTTTCAGTATCTTGAACGACCGTTCAAGTCTGTCACTTAAGTTTTCAAACATATATGTAACTTACTTTTCTACAATCTACAATTTGGCGTACAAAGGTACAATAAAAAAACGAGACGTGCAAACATTACGTCCCGTTTTTACCTTATTTATAAATATCCTTGACTTTACAGCCCGCGGGCCTTCCAAATCTTGTCTTTGGCAGCATTAATTTCCTGGAACTTCTTCTCAGCAGCCCTGCGGATGTCCTCGCCCAGGGCTGCTACTTTGTCTGGATGGTGCTCAAGAGCCAAACGACGATATGCCTTTTTCACCTCATCGTCAGAAGCATTCGGACTGACACCCAACACCTTATAGGCACTATCCAGGTCGTCCTTGCCCAGTCCCAGCATCGAATCTACTTCATCTACAGACATCTGCATCCACTGGGCACACTCCTTCATGGCCGTCACCTCGGTAGCATCCACACGTCCGTCGGCCTGCGAAATCATGACCAGGAAGTTCAGCAACTGCAAACGCTGGGCATATTCCATGTTCATGGCTATCTGCTGACAACATTGCATAACGGTTTGGCGGAACTGATAACTTCCAACCCTTTTCTGCTCGTCAAACAGTCGGCGAAGAATCTCCTCGCCTTGCTGCTGAGCCACATTGCCGAAGTTCTGGCGCAACATGTTACGCACCAGTTCCATCTCAGAGTGCATCACCTTGCCGTCAGCCCTGATGATGTAGGATGCCAGCACCAGCATCGAGAACAAAAAGCTGTTCCGTTGTCCCTGATAGGCACGCTGCTGAGCCTGTTGTTGTCCAAAGGGAGATTCAAATGTCCCCTGTGTCTCAGGCGTATTCACCGCATCGAGCACAGAATCAAGAAAACCACCCAGCACAATACCAGCCAGTGCACCCAACGGTCCACCACTCATAAAGCCGAGAACACCACCAATCCACTTTCCTAATGCCATTGCCTTAACTTTTCACTTTTTCCCTTAATAATCGTACCACCATACCTTGCCTTCGCGCTCCTCACGCTCCAGGTCATCAATCAAGCACTCAGCCAGTCTGAGCACCGTTTCCTGTGGCAGCTTGAAACGCGAATCGTCACTATGCGGATTGATACATTGCAGGAAGTGAGGCATCTCGCCCTTATAAACCTCCCTCATCCGTCTGCTATCGGAATTGTCTGCCGAGCAACTGAAGGTGATGTTAGCCAGTCGGTCACACAACTTGACAAACGGAGCGTATGGAGTCTCGCGTATTCCTTGATAATACTTCTCTCCCGCTCTTTCAGCACGTGAGCGACCCTTGTCATTAGTTAGTGCATAGGCTATCTCGGTAGCCATAACTGCCTGTTCCTCAGACAAAAAGCTACGAGCCACTTTCATCACATCGTTATACGTCAGACGCGCATCCTCGATACTGTCGTGATAATAGCCTCCGAAGAACAAAGGTAGCACATCTTCCTCCCTTGCACACACCAGATGACCAAAATCCCGAATGCCCTGCACCACCATATCCAGATGATATCCATAGGGCAAATCATCGCCATAAGTCTGGTTAACACTCTGATGCAAATCATGAGCCGACTGCCTGATTTGCTCTATCTTTCCTTCATACTTTTTCAAGTACGATTCAAATTCTTTTCTCTCCATAGAGTTAGCTGCTTCAGAAATTATTCGACAAAGTTACGAAAAAACGAAGAAAAAGCCAAATTTATTTGGATTTTTTTGAGTGCAAAAAAAACAACCTTAGGCTATTTTTCCAATAACGCAAGAGTATTTTTGAATACTCCGAAAGTATTTTTGAATACTCCGAAAGTATTTTTGAATAAGGCAGGGTTATTGTTCAATAAGGTTTGGTTATTGCAAAATAAGGCTTGGTTATTGCAAAATAAGGCTTGGTTATTGCAAAATAAGGCTTGGTTATTGCAAAATAAGGCTTGGTTATTGTCGATTTTTTGTTGCTTTTCTCCAAAAATCGGAATTTGCTGCCACCCTGCTGCCACCAAAAAAGTGCCTAAATACTGGCATTACAGAAGATTGGTGGCAGGGTGGCAGCAGAAATTAAAAATTAAAAATTTCATAGTCACTTCAAAACACATCACTCAATACATAGCAGCTAGGTTGAAATCTAGTCATCAACTGACCCTATACAAACACCGCCTTTGCAGTCTGCTCTTGCAAAGGCGGTGTTTGTCCAGCTGACGCACATATTTTTGCTGATACTCTATTTCTTTCATTGTTTTCTTTGATTATTCAAATATTATTCTTAATTTTGCACGCAGAAATCAAAACGTTTTGAAGATATGACTGCATTACAATTGAATGCGGAGTTGTTCCGTGAACTGAGCATCATTGCAGAAGATGAAGGTCTGATGAAGAAAGCATTGAAGGCCCTCAAGAAGTTATCTGCCAAGAAGCAGGCAATGGACGAGACAGAGTACATCATGTCCTCGCCAGAAATGGTGAAAATCCTGCGCGAAGGAGATGAAGAAATTGCCAAAGGAAATTTTGAACCTATTGCCATTGATGATCTATGGAAGTAGTTCTGCTTAAACAAGCAAAAGCCGACCGAGATTATTGGAAGAGCACAGGCAACACACGTATTCTTAAACGCATCACAGCCTTGCTTAAAGATATAGATCAGCACCCTTTTTCTGGTATTGGCAAGCCAGAACCATTGAAGGGTGAAAATGGTAAGTGGAGCCGACGAATTACCGATGAGCACCGCTTGGTATACTCTATCAGTAATGGTCGTATTTACATATTTGTATTTTCCATGCGTTATCATTACTCCAAGTAATTTATACTCCCTGCCAAACAATCGGTTTATATATTGAATATAGAATGAAGGAATATAAACAGACATTCCCGTCGGGCTTCTTCTGTGGTTAAAGTGAATCAAACCGCCCCACCCTTTTATAGCGTTGGAACAGGTACCAGTCCCTGCCGTTTCTAGTGTTCCCAATTTAGTTGAAACATCGTATATCTTGACAAATTAACGAGTATCTTTTCAGTGAAGCAACTCATTAAATCGATTGACTCGAGTCATTTTACCGATTGACTCGAGCTATTTCATGATTTGACTCGAGTCATTTTTTTGAGGGCCTTGAAGTACTGAAATGATGTCCCTCTGAAATCTTGACACTATAAAACGTAATATTTCCCGTTCATTGCCTCAAAAATCAAAAAACTGTGATTCGCAAGAATAACTTATATACTTTTCCATCGTAACCTATATACTTACAGAGCATAAGCCATATACTTATCCTGAAACCACCATGTTTTTAGAGCAACTTTTATTCTTCCATCTTCCGTCAAACCCGCATACATCTTCCGTCAGACTTCAGATGTCACTCACCCTATGGCATTGATATACAAGATGGTCGATTCCAGATTCTAAAGCAGATTACAGGAACCGTCCGTTTTTTAGGAGTGAAACGCTGACCTGTCCCTAGTGTTCCAGACTAGACGGTCGGTTATACCGCTATCAATTCTTTACCTATTTCACGTACAGCATCAAGGATCAGCGTAACCCTTGCTTCGCCAGCCTTCTTCTTACCACTGATATACTGTGCCATCAGACTCTGAGAAATTCCCAAGCGGCGTGCGATAGCAGAGACATTCAACTCTGGGTGAGCCATAAAGACTTTGTAGAGTTGAGTCGTCTCTCGCTTATCAAAGAACCCTTCAAAGCTCAAGTCTTCATCAATGTCCTCCCAATGCAGTCCGTACTCATCAGCCTCATAATTTGCACGTTGTTCTTTGGTTGCATATCTTAGGCGAGGATAGTCTGCGAACTTCTCGCATGCCTCACGTCCTTCAGCAGTCCTAATCCAAACCGCATCGTCAGTCAGCCAAATCTTCTCAATCTTCTCCATAGTTACCTCCTTTTTATTTTGCATTATTAAAAAACGTATTCCAATGCTGGGCTATAATCTCTTCGTTATCCTCCAAGATTGCCTCTATCATTTTCAGTTCAGACGGTTTGAAACCATGATTATAAACCAATGAAATGGGTAGGATGTTATATTTTGCCACCGCTCCACCTTTCTTCACGTGAATATGGATGGGCGTATGGTCGTTCCCATAGAACCAAAATCTGAAACCTAATAGCGTAAATACTGTCGGCATATCACTCAATCATTGCATTACTGCTGCAAAGATAGGTAATTATTTTATTACCTCCAAATTTTGGAACAACTTTTTTGTTTTCCATCTTCCTTCAACCATCATCCATCTTCCATCAGACTTCAGATGTCACTCACCCGTCCCCGTGGCACCGAGAGAACTGTCCTTTTTATTCTTTATGTCAAAATGAATAAAAAATCCTATTTTTGAACGTAGGTGAAACAGTGCCACTAACAGCGTTTTCCTACCATCTCATTTTATTAGGGTCAACATCATCCAGAGCAAATAAGTCTGTAAACTTCTCATACGAATCATAGTGGCAAAAGAGGCTCTTCTGCTCTCTTAAAGCCTTACGAATAACCTCCGCTACTTCTGGAATGGTTGATTTTGGACCATCGCAATAAATGAATTCATTGAGTTCCTTAACTGATTCCTTGTCGAATACACATTTCGCCAAGTCTATCATTTGTGTGTCTGTCAGTTGGTCAATTGTCCTAGGTGTAAAGGGAGGGTACTGTAAAGCCTCGCCTTTCATGAATTTCCATTGTTCTGCATTAAAGAATTCCTCATAAGCTATAGGGAAATCTTCGTTTTTTGCATGTTCTGCAATAACTTTGAACCATTCCACATATTCCCTGTCCTCACCTTCAGCCAAATTGATAAAACTCTCGTATTCTCTCATGAAGTCATTAGCTGTTTTCATCCCTTCTCCTTCTTTAGGAAACGCAGCGCCTGTCGAGCCATAAGGACAATTGAATGGGATACAATCACTATGACGCTCAAATAAATTGCTGTCCTTCATCAAAACTTTTGGATATACCGCCCATCGCCAACAGCATCCGTTGGGCGACATACCTGGAAATAACCTCAGTTGTTCATATCCCCACTGATGGAGTTGATGAACAATCATCACAATTTCATAAGCGCTGCAAGTATATAACAATTCCATAGCATCGAGGTATTTTCGTCAGTCAACCATCATCACCATACCGGTCTCTTCAAGCTTACCTCCACATTTTGGGCATTTTCCTTTTCTTGGATTCCATAATTCAAGCTTTTCAGAACCACATTCAGGACATTTTATCTTTTCAGCTTTCTCACCAAGAGGAAATGTCAGAACGTCAACAATCTCACGACACCCCTTGCACAGGTATGTGTACACTTCACCAGCCATCATTAAGTCATGTCCTTTTGGATTAGCCTCTACGGTATAACCGCAATGTTTGCATTGATATTGTTTGTAAGTAGCCATACTCTATTTAATTGTTTAATACGATTTCACGTTCTTCTGGTGTTAAGCCATAGAGGTCGAACACCTTGTTGTCTATCTCGTTGTCTGTAGCCTTTATCTGCTCTGAGAGTTCTTGGCAGGCTTGGCGATATTGGTTAAAGTAGTCTTCCCACTCGTCTTGCTGAACCAGTGTGAGTTTTATCTTCTGTTTCTTCAGTTCTGCCACGAAGCCCTTGAAGTCTAACTGGTCAAATGACTGCAAAGCTGTTGTTATTTTGATGCTCTCAAAGTTCTCACTCAGACGATGGAGGAAACGAGTGCGTTTCTCTTGAAGCTGGGAGTTGAGGGAAAGCATCGTATCGGCGAGTGTAATGAAAGGTAGTTGGGATTCCTTAGGAATAACCTTTATTGGAAACAGCCTTAAATCATTTAGGATAATCTTGGGAAATAGTTTTCTCTCAGCTTTTGCTGTATTCTTTTTAAAATAGAAAGAGAGCAAAGAACTATTTAGAAGTACAAGAATATATTTAAGACTAACATTCTGTCCTTCTCGCTTTACTACAGCAATATTACTGCGATTATATAAATAGGTATCTTCTGTATAGACAGCATTTAAGCAATGAGGAAACTCACTTGTAATCTCGCGAACAATTATCTTTTCATCAGTAAATAAGTTTAATGTCCTTGGGGCTGCAAGATGATTCCCATACCAGAGCCATTGCCCTGTCCAATTAACAGCGTATCTCAACACATTGCTTCCATCAAGGTACTTATACGTGTCTTCATTAAACTGATAAGTATAATCATAGGGGCGAGACTTCACATCTTCTGCACTTTGCTTTGGTATTCCTTTGCCTTTTTCGTAAGCTTGAAGTCCTGCTTTTACACAAGCTACTTCATCAAGGTCTCGACATCCCTCTCTTAATTTCTCAGTTAATGATTCACTTAAGTCATCTTGAAATACAAGAAACTCATAACCGGGATTATGCGAAAAAACATTTTGCTTTTTGTAATGAAGAAAATCAAATGAACTACTTTTTTCGTCTGTTTTTAAGATTTCAATTGTATGGTTTGTGTCTGCAACACTTTTCTTCATAATGGAAATAACAGTTTCGACATTTGCATCTTCAAATGATTTTCCATACAAATTAACAATTTTATCCACAGAAGCCCTTTCAATGAAGATTTTACGTAAGGCTTCTCCAGAATATGTCATTAGCCATGAGTTTGGGACGATAAGACCAATAATGCCATCCTTTTTCGCGAGCAGTAATGATTGCTCCATGAAGATAATATATGTGTTTACTTGGTACTTAGCAGACTCATAGACTTGTGAATAATAGGCTTTATCTTCTTCAGAGACTTTTTCTCTTGCAAATACATACGGCGGATTACCAATCACCACATCGAAGCCTCCTTTTTCGAATACCTTGGGGAATTGCTCTTGCCAGTTGAAGGCTTTTTCGCCAGCAATAGCAGGATCGCTAATCAGCGAGTTTCCACATTTGATATTCTCATTGAGTGAGTTCAGCTTACGATGTGGTTTGGCTGTACGTAGCCACAGCGCTAACTGGGCTATCTCAACACTTTCTTCATTGATGTCAACACCATAGAGGTTATGCTCTAAGATGCTGTTCTCCACATCCTGGAATACAATAGCAGAACCTGCTACCTTTGCCTCCATCTCATCTATCAGTTTATGCTCTGCCATCAAAAACTGCAAGGCAGCATTTAGGAAAGCTCCACTACCACAGGCAGGATCGAGAATCGTAATCTGGAGCAACCAATCACGATATTGTTGCAACTGATCCAATAAACGCTTCTTGGTTTGCAGCTGGCGACGTTGATCTGAGAAATATTCATCCTCAACGATATTTAGCTGCTGTTTATTTTCAGCACAAAGACGCCCAACGGTATTCTCCACAATGTATTTTGTGATATACTGAGGCGTATAGAACACACCGTCCTGCTTACGCTTCGAGGTTTGGGGAGTCTCGCCACTATTGATTTGCTGAGTAACCTCTTCAATCTCTGAAAGCGAGTTCTCAAAGATATGCCCCAAGATGTTCACATCCACATCGCTCTCAAAGTCGTATTCTGACAGTTTGCGAGTGTGTGCAACCAAAAGGTCGTCGCTAATCTTGATATTGTCCAGTACTTCATCAGGCTTAAATAGTCCACCGTTATAGGCAAATATCTCATACTTCTTGCCCTGATAGCCAGTGTTCATGTAGCCGAAGTACTTCTTTACTCTGTCGTAGAAAGGCCGATATTCGTCCATCTCCTTGAGGCTCTCCCACTGGTCAATAATCTGCACCATCGAATTGGGAGGCAGAAGTCCACAATCCTCAGCAAAGAAGATAAACAGCAGACGGTCAAGCAGTTTCTGGGTCTTCTTAAAAAGAAGCAGTTGCCATTCTTTTTCATCCTTGTCTTCTGGAGTTGGATTTAGTTTCAAGATGTTGGCAAAGAGTACTCGCTTGAACTGCGAATAGTCTTTATAAAGTGCCTTGGTAATCTGGTCTTCACTCGACACAGACTCCTGTTTCATCTGCAAAGCCACACCTCGCTCAACCTGCTTCCAAGCGAGGCAGAGAAATAGTTCTCGGAAGTCTTCTTCCGCCAGATGAAACAGGTTCCATTCGCGATATTCTACAGCATTGTCTATATAGAGACGAAGTTTCTCGAAATTAGAAATAACAACATAGCGTGCATCAGGATGCTGGCTTTTGTAGTTGAAGGCCTGCGGCTCCACTTTAGAAAGGTCTGTGGTCTTATGGTCTTTCAGCTCAATCACACCAATCACCTTACCGTCTTTCTGAATAGCACCATCAGCTTTCTTCGAGTTTGTCTCATTCTTTTTCTCTGTAATCAAGTTGAAGTTAGGCGAAGGGTTTAGCGTATAGCCTAACACCTTCACAAACAATTCGCGAAGGAAACCTTCCTGGAATTGTTCTTCTTTCGATTGCTGAATATTGGCTTGTATCTGTGCATCAAGAAAATAAGCCTGAAATTGTTTCCAAGCCACAATGACAATTTCTTCATCAATCAGACCCAAGTATTTCTTGAGAATAGTTTTCTGAAGTAGCATAGTAATATTCGGTTTTAGCGCACTCACTGACTTATCGGGCTTTGTAACGGACAAAACCAACGGGACCTCAGAACATAGAAAAGGCGTGAACCGCCTTATCTACATCTTGAGGCCCTAGGATTGCCCGAATTACCAGATAAGTCATGTCCACACCCTAAGGTGCAGAACTAGAGACTATTTTGGTAATTCATATCATTGAAATTTCCTAGGTTTCAAGATGTACCGAATAATCAGCTAATGCTGTTATTGTTTTTACCCACAAAAATCGCTCCGCTCGGCTTGCACTCAAGCCATTGTGAACAAAGCTTGTTGCAAAAGTACAAAAATAAAATGATATACAAATGTTTTTCACTAAAAAATCTACGAGAATTGGGTAAAAGGGGTATTTCAGAAGGGCAATGAAAATCGGAACACTGGTACACGTGAATTGTCTTTTGAATGTATATTTTTGCTAGATAAAACGGCAAAAAGAAGGGGTAATTGATTCTGATTAGAAAAAAAAAACTCATAAAAGTTTGGAAGTTATTGAAAAACAATGTATTTTTGCAAAATGAATGTCGTATGACATTTGACATCAGAGAGAATAATTTAAGGACTTAATTCCAAAAGCTTATGAAAAAGAAAAGTATTATCTTATGTTCGCTGGTAGCAATATGCGCCATCGGATTGATTACCTCCCTCTATGTTGATTGGCCGGTAGATTTCAGCAAGTCAGATGGCGACATTGCCAAGGCTGCTAAATTCTCTCGTGAAGAAGTTTCTAAGGACCTTTCTAATATGGAAGAGCTCCTTAAGACCGATTCAGCATTTAAGGATGGTATTGTGGTAGCCCAGGTGGTGATGCAGACACGCACCGTCCAGTTCGGCACGCTGGTTAACTTGTCAAATGAGGTAGCAGGCAACATCCCTGCATTTGCCGAGGTGCTCAAGGAGATGAATGCCAAGCGTGAGATGGTGGACAACGTTGCCAGTTCGCTGGCAGAGTCAGCCGACAACCTGAATGCAGCCCTGAGTGGTGAAGAGTGTCCCGACCTGGCCCAGTCCTCCATCAACGCCTCACTGGCTTACATGACGCTGCAGAAGCAGAACAACTTGGCAACCCGTTTCATTGAGACCACCGACAAGTATTTGGAGACAGCCCAGGGTGATGACAAACTGAAGCTTGTCCGCGACCAGTGGCTGGAGTACCAGAAGACGACTGCTGCCATCGAGGGTGATAAGGCAAGTGCTGAAGCTTTGGCCAAGAAGAGTTACCTGCTTAGTGGCGAAAAGGCTCTTGCAGCTGTGGAAAATCTTGACCTTAATGCCAAGGTCGCTTTGCTGCAAAGCTGCGAGATGGCCCAGAGGATAAAAGTTCCCAGCCAGATTAGAAGCGACATTTCGTCAAAGGCACTCGAAAAAGCCCAAAAGCTCTTTAGTGTTCAGGATGTTGTTCTTTCCGCTAAACCACCTAAGAAGGAAAAATATAATGCGATGATAGGTAGCGCCAGCAGGGTTATGGCGGCTTACAGCAACGCGCTGAATAATGTCGTTAATAATCCTGCCCTGAATCAGAGCCAGAATATCGGCCTCGACCAAACGATTGGCTACATCAGCAGCATTAAACAACAGTGAAATGCTGAACAAAAAGAAGCCCAATGGCCCCCCTAAAGAAAAATAATCATAGAGTTGTATATGCGTAACTGGATTGCTGTCATTCTATTGTCGATGATTCCCTGTATATCCAGGGGGCAGACGCAGACCTATTACCAGTATAAGACGGACGAAGTCACGCTGGTGTTCTTTGACAAGAACCTGTCGCGCTACATCCCTCACATGATACGCATGTACCAGAACGGCAAAGCGCTTCATGAGCAGATATGGACCAGTGATTCTATCTATCAGCCAGAAGCACCCTTGCTGTTATTGACAGACTGGGAGGACGACGGTAATGGCGGAGCAACGCCATTACCGCGTTCTCTTATACAGATCGGCATGGCTCCGTTGAACATGTCGTATTATATCAACCCTTCAAGTGAACGATACCGTCAGTTGTTCAAGCACGAATATACGCACACCGTCATGACTGACAAGTACAATCGGCGCGACCTCAACTGGCGTCGTTTTTTTGGTACTAAGGTGGACACCGACAAGTCTCAGCCCATCTCTGCCCTATGGAGCTACCTGAGCGTGCCCCGTTGGTATGCACCTCGATGGTACCACGAGGGCATCGCCTGTTTCATGGAAACCTGGCTCGACGGTGGCGTCGGACGTGCCTTAGGTGGCTACGACGAGATGTACTTCCGCAGTATCATTGACGAGGGCGACAAGCTCTACTCGGTAGTGGGGCTGGAGACGGAAGGTTCGACGATGGACTTCCAGGTGGGCGCCAATGCCTATCTATATGGTACCCGTTTCGTGAACTACCTCACCAAGACCTACGGCTACGAGAAGATGATCCAGTTCTACAACCGTACAGCCGATAGCAAGACGTTCTTCGGCAAACAGTTTAAGAAGGTCTATGGACAGTCGCTCAGAAAAGTATGGAACGACTGGAAGGAGGACGAGAAGCAGCATCAGGAAGAGAACCTTGCTGCCATCCGCCAATATCCCATCACAGAAACCAAACCGCTGACCAAGGATCCGCTGGGTTCTGTGTCACCATTCGTCTATGACCCTGCCACCCAAAAGGCTTATGCCGCCATGAATGCTCCCGGCGATTTTGCACACATGACGGAGATAGACCTGCAGACAGGCGAGCAGAAGCGGCTGAACGACATCTACGGCATCCAGCTCTATGACCCTGCTTACGTAGCACTCGACCGTAAGGGCCAGCGCCTCATCTATACGTCGAACAATTCGAAGATGCGTGGTTTGGAAATCTATGACATCCAGCAGAAGAAGGTGGTGAAGAAAAAAAAGTTCCAGCGCATCGGCAGTATCGTGTATGACAATACTCACGACTGTCTCTACGGTCTGTTCTCCAACCGCGGTACACAGTCGATTGTGCGTATGGACCGAGATTTGGAGAATCCGGAAGTAATCTACGCCTTTCCGTTTGGTGTGAGTGTGTTCGACACGGACATCAGTCACGACGGCAAATGGCTGTCGTTCACCAGCCAAGGCGACAACGGCGAGCACACACTTTTGCTGTTTAATACCGAGGAACTGGCTAAGGCCATCTTCAAGCCCGTGAAACTGATAACTTGGAAAGACAGCAACTTAGGACAGTTCCGCTTCTCGCTCGATGACAAGTATCTGATTGGTAGCTCTTACTATACTGGCGTCTCCAACCTCTGGCAGATCAACATAGAGACACGCGAGATGGAGATGCTTACCAATACCGACATCGGCCTCTTTGCACCCTTGGAGATTACGCCAGGACAGCTGCTGGCGCTCCAGTTCAAGCGCGACGGACTGCAACCCGTACTGCTCTCCCGCGAGGTGGTGAAGGATGCCAATGCCGTGAAGCTATACGGCCAGATTGCCTATGAGAACAACAGGGAGGCAATGGATCAGGTCGGGCTGCTCAGAAGCCCACTGCCCAGAAAGAACTTTGGCGATGTATATAACAACATCACATCCTACAATGTCTTGAAAGAGATGAGGTTCGCAGGAGCCTACCCTATCATCAGCGGTTTTACCGATTCCAAAGCCTGGAATCACATGACCCCTGTTTTAGGCTATCATTTCAACGTGAACGACCCCGTAGGACTGAGCAGCATGAAAATGTCTGTCGGCCTCTCCCCTTGGAGCAACAACGCCTGGAAGAACAAATTCCATGTTGACTTCGATTGGAAATACTACTTCTGGAACCTCAAGGCCGCCTGGAACCATACTGACTTCTACGACCTCTTCGGTCCGATGCGCAAAAGCCGTAAGGGTTATGTGGTGCAATTGGCCTACGACTACACCAATACATTGATTACGCCGTATAACAAATCATGGGGCTTCTCAGTGGCTGCCTATGGCGACATGGATGCACTGCCTTTGTATCAGGAGATTGAGGTGCAGGATGTCAGGTCGATGCAGACGGCATCGGTTTACGGAAAGTGGGCAAAGACCCGCACCTCGTTGGGTGGTGTGATGAAAGAGCAGGGCTACGAGTTAGGCATTGAAGGCTACGGCTATCTGGCCGGCGGACGGGTTTATCCCTCTGTAGAAGCTACAGGTAACTTCGGCACATTGGTGCCTTTTGACAGAAACACCTCGTTCTGGCTCCGTACGGCAGCAGGACACAACTTTGGTGATGATGAGTCGGTGTTTGGCACTACCTATTTCGGTGGTTTCCGCAATAACTATGTTGACAATAGGAATGCCTTCCAATATCGTACGACCTTGGCAATGCCCGGTGCTGCCATCGATGCTATCCCAGCACACTCCTTTGCCAAGGCGACGGCAGAGCTCAACCTGCGCCCCCTCCGACTGAATAACTTCGGTGCCCTGTTCTGCTATCCGACGTGGATTCAGTGCTCACTCTTCGGAACAGGGCTCTCCACCTGGAATCCCAACGCATCTCACAAGATGTACTACAGCACAGGTATCCAGTTGACCACCGAACTGGTGTTCCTGAATTATCTCAAGACAACGCTGTCTATTGGTTACGGCCACCTGTTTGCACCAGCAGGATTCGATGGTGGAAAACGTGGAAATAATGAATTTATGATCTCACTCAAATTGTTGTAATGTTATTTGTCGCTGCCCTACTCCCTGTTATCATCTACATCTTTATGGTCTATAAGATTGACAATTTCTCACTCATCAGCATCAAGAACCTCCTCTTGCAGGTGACGTGCGGCATGGTGGCGGCATTGGTTTGCTTCGGCCTGTTCCAGTTAACTGGGTCTATCCTCTCCGAAGACCAGTCTGAATTCTTCAATCCTGTTTTGGAAGAAATCATCAAGGCCATCCCACTCCTTTGGTTAGCTACCCGAAAGAAGATTGTATTCTTCATCGACAGTATCATCTGCGGTGCTGCCGTAGGTGGTGGATTCTCCATCCTTGAGAACATCTTCTACCTGGTGTTTGGCAATGAGATGGGCATTGGCACCATACTGTTCCGAGGTTTGGAGGTGGCATTGATCCACATGGGTTGCAGTGCCATTGTCGCTGCTGGACTCATGCTGGCATTTCGTATCATTGAACGTTCCCGTTCTCGACTAAGCATCAAAAAGAGCGATATTGGAATGTCTATATTTCTGTTATTGGAAGCCCCTGTGCTGCACGTGTTCCACAATACCATCCATTTCGTGCCGCTGGTGCAGTTCATTTTCGTATTCGGCACCTTGAGCGGGCTTCTGATGTGGACATATTACTACGATGTAGATATGATTCACCGTTGGCTTGACAAAGGTCTCGACAAACAGTTCGCTTTGCTTGACTCCATCAAGAGCGGTCAGCTGGACAATACCACAACAGGCAGGTTCTTGTTATCTGTCAAAGAGAAATTTCCGCCAGAGGACTTTTTCGACATTATCTGTTATGCTGGTGAAAGATCTTCCTTTGACGGAGGAAAATAAGACGTTAATCCTCTCTCAATATGAAGAATACAAAATTCTTGAGCAGAAATTAGGGAAGGTGGCTAGAATGACCATTGCCCCCATCGTGAAATATTATCCTGCTGATTATAAAGCACTAGAAGCCCTTCGGGCTGAATGCAAGAAGAATTGAAATCCCCAAACATTTGGTATTTTGCTCGCTTATTCGTACCTTTGCAACCATAATAACAAATAAATCATGAAGACTATGCCCACAACAGAACGTGTATTCCAGATATTCAAGGAATTGAACCAGATTCCACGTCCCTCACACCATGAGGAACGGGTGGCTGACTATCTATGCCAGTTTGCAGAACGACTGCACTTACCCTACAAGCGCGACAAGGAGAACTGTGTGGTGATTAGCAAACCTGCGACACCAGGACATGAGGGTGCTGACCCCATCGTGCTGCTGAACCACATGGATATGGTTTGCGTGGGAATGAAGAATCCCCTCTCCGACCCTATTGAGGCGTATGTGGAGAACGGGTGGATGAAGGCGCGAGGCACCTCGCTGGGTGCAGACAACGGCATCGGACTGTCGATGGCACTGGCTGTGCTGGAAGACGACAGTATCGTGCATCCGGCACTGGAGGTGATGACTACCACCAACGAGGAAGATGGTATGTCGGGAGCCTCACAGTTGAGCACGGACTTCCTGAAAGGACGCAAGGTGATTAACCTGGATTCAGAAGACTACGATACCATTACTACAGGTGCGGCAGGTGCCTGTCTGCAGTTCCATCGCATCCCCGTGCAACGCAAAGCGGCACCAGGTGGCAAGCGTCGCTGGTATCGCATTCGCTTTGAGGGTGGACTGGGTGGCCACTCGGGTGTGGACATCAACAAAGGTCGCTGTAGTGCGGTAGTGCCTGCATGGGCTATCTTAGCCACCATCTACAATGAGTATGAGTTCGATGTGGCTTCCATTAAGATTGGTGAAGCCAATGCCTCGATAGCCTCATCGGCTGAAATCATTCTCACCATTCCCTCTGGCGAGGGCGCTGAATTTGTAAAACAGCAGCAGGAGATGATGAACGAATGGTTGCGCGAGGAATATGGTGACAACGATCCCAACATGCATTGCACCATAGAGAAGTGCGAGCCCCAGGAAACGGTGATCAACCCAGAGGCACTGGAAGCCCTGCTGACCTGTCTGGAGCAGATTCCACAAGGTGTGGTAAAGATGAGCGAGGTGATGAAAGACACGGTGGAAACTTCGAATAACGTGGGGCGCATCGTGACTGAAAGGCAACGGGTAGGCGACGGTACGTCAGGAATGGCTGACCACATCTTCGTTTCCACCCACACACGCAGTTTCATAGACAGTGAGATGAAGGAACTGAGCAAGGACATCGCCAACGTCTTTGAGGCTTGTGGTGCCAAGAGTGAGACCATCATGTCGGCACCTGCCTGGCAGGAGGACCAGGAATCGGACTTCCTGCGTCTGACCTCAGACACTTTCAACGATGTGCTGGGCTGGCGTCCACGCATGGTAGCCATGCACTTTGTACTGGAGGCAGGATTCTTCGTTCAACACTATCCTGGCATACAGATGGCGAGCATCGGTCCCCGCATCGTGGAGCCCCACTCCACCAGCGAGCGCGTTGAATTATCCACCATCGAAGACATTTGGAAGGTACTTCTTGAAATGCTAAGAAGGCTGGCATAAAACATACACCAGCCTTCTCAAAAAAGAATATTGGACGAGATATGGAGATTACTTTTTAATCTCTATGTCTCGTTTGACATTATTTCGAATCTTCGTCAGATAGCCCTTCATACCCTCGGCATCCTTGTTGTCGATAATCTCCAAGAGCTCCTTCAATTCCGTACGGATCTGTGCCACCTGGTCATGGGTATAGGGGTTGAACAGGATTTCCTGTAACAAATAATCGTCCTCGTTCAACACTCCCTTTGCAATACGCATGTGACGTTTGAAGGTTGTTCCAGGAGCATCCTGATGCTTCATGACAGCTGCAAAGACAAAAGTGGAGACGAAAGGAATACTCAGCGAGTAAGCCACCGTCTTATCGTGCTCCTCGAAGGTATATTCGTAGATGTTGAGCCCTAACTTCTGATAGAGGTCCTTGAAGAAGATACGCCCCATATAGTCGCCCTCGCTGATAATGATGGCATTCTCCTCGGAGAGCTGCTGTAGATTAGCAAACGTAGGTCCGAACATGGGGTGTGTGGACACATATCTGCGGCCCGACTTCTCATAGAATTCTTTCAAGTCGGTTTTGACGGAGGCGATATCGCTGATGATGCAGTCCTCTGGTAAATAAGGCATCACCTGTTCGAACACGGGGATGGTATATTTCAGGGTGACGGCATTAATCAACAACTCTGGCTTGAACGCCTTGATTTCCTCGAAGGTTGTAAAGCGCTGACAGTTATAAGTGAAGCGCATGCGCTTGGCATCCCGTTCATAGACAGCCACCTCGTGGTCAAAGCTCAGCAGGTCGATGAAGAAACTGCCCATCTTGCCTGCTCCTAATACAAGAATTTTCATATTCTAAGGAATATAGGAATAAAGGAGGTTATTTGTTGACGATTTCTATCTGCTGACGAACACTTTCTTCGTGAATGCTCTCAAACACCTTGGCGACGAACTCCGGAGCCATACCCGTCAGAGAGCCTTGTACACCACGCTTTTCCAAAATCTCGTTGTAACGCGAAGCCTGCAGCACGGTCATATTATGTTCCTTCTTGTACTCACCTATCTGACGACATACATTCATGCGCTTGGCCAATAATTCCATCAACTGGTTGTCAAGTTCGTCAATCTGCTTACGCAACTGCTGAATGCCCTCTGTCGTCACATGCTCATCGCGGATAATCAGCAGCGAGAGGATGTAGTCAAGCACATCAGGTGTCACCTGCTGCTTGGCATCACTCCATGCCTTGTCGGGGTCACAGTGGCTCTCCACAATCAAGCCGTCGAAACCTAAGTCCATGGCCTGTTGGCACAACGGGGCAATCAGCTCACGACGGCCTCCGATATGCGAAGGGTCACAGATAATGGGCAGTGCAGGAATGCGACGATGCAGCTCAATGGGAATCTGCCACATAGGAGCATTGCGGTATATCTTCTGCTCGAAGCTGGAGAAGCCACGATGGATAGCACCCAGGCGCTTCACGCCAGCCTGGTTCAGGCGTTCCATAGCACCAATCCACAGTTCCAAATCGGGGTTGACTGGATTCTTCACAAATACAGGCACATCCACACCCTTCAAGGCATCAGCCAACGCCTGCATGGCAAAAGGATTGGCTGTGGTACGGGCACCTATCCACAGAATATCCATATCATATTTCAACGCTAGCTCAACATGCTCTGGGGTAGCCACCTCGGTAGAAATCAACATGTGGGTTTCTTCCTTCACCTGCTTCATCCAAGGCAGAGCTTTCTCGCCATTACCCTCAAAGCCACCAGGTTTCGTTCGTGGTTTCCACACACCAGCACGGAAATTATGGCAACCCTTCATGGCCAATTGGCGGGCTGTGTTCATCACTTGCTCCTCAGTCTCTGCACTACAGGGACCTGCAATGACAAAGGGGCGTTCGTTGTCACTCGGAAGATTCAGTTTCTCTAATTCTAATTCCATATAGCATTTAATTATAATTCTACGGAGTAATACTTTCTTTTTCTGTCTAAGGAATCTGGGAATTTAGGAATATTTTGGCATCTGCATTCCTTGATTCCTTGGTTCCTTAGAATAAAACCAATCCTTAGGCATAAACATTCTTTATCCTTAGCAGGGCCTCTTGGATTTTGTCTTCCTTAGCACAAAGCGAGATGCGGATATAACGCTCGCCATTGCTTCCAAAGATAAAGCCTGGAGTGATGAAGACTCGGGCCTCATGCAACACCCGTTCCGTCAAGTCTTCCACATTCTTTATTTGTGCTGGTATCTTGCCCCAGAGGAACATGCCCACCTGACTCTTGTCGTAAGTACAGCCTAACACATCCATAATCTTCTCAGCCCACTGGCGACGACGCTGATAGGTATTGATATTGTATTCCCTGTGCCAAGCCTCATCGTTCTTATATGCCTCAGCAGCAGCCAGTTGGATGCCACGGAAGGTACCACTCTCTATGTTTGATTGCACTTTGAGAATCCATTGGATAAACTGGGCATTCGAGGCACAGAGGCCCACACGCCATCCTGGCATGTTATGGCTCTTCGACATCGAATTGAACTCAATGCAGCAGTCCTTGGCACCAGGTACCTGCAGGATGCTCAGATGCTCCTCGCTGAGGATGAAGCTGTAAGGGTTATCGTTGACTACGACAATACTGTGGTCTCTTGCAAACTGCACCAAACGCTCGTAGGTCTTACGCTGAGCCCTGCTACCAGTAGGCATATTGGGATAGTTGGTCCACATCAGTTTTACTTTCGAAAGATCCTTCTTCTCAAGTTCTTCGAAATCAGGCTGCCAACCATTGTCCTCACGCAGGTCGTAGTTCACAATCTTGGCCCCCAGAATCTTGCTCAAAGAGGTATAGGTTGGATAGCCAGGATTGGGCACCAACACCTCATCGCCAGGGTTGACA
This sequence comes from uncultured Prevotellaceae bacterium, assembly GCA_902770635.1. Taxonomy (GTDB): domain Bacteria; phylum Bacteroidota; class Bacteroidia; order Bacteroidales; family Bacteroidaceae; genus Prevotella. The sequence goes on from CACXTX010000030.1 coordinate 64,354, forward strand.
AAAGCCAACGTAACATGCAAGATACCCTCTTTGGAACCAATGAGGGGCAATACTTCACTCTTGGCATCCAGGTCAACACCATACCATCGCTTGTAGAATCCTGCCATCGCCTCACGGAGCTCTGGTGTTCCCTGTGTGGGCTGATAGCCGTGGGCATTCGGCTGTTGGGCTATCTCACACAACTTATTAATGGTTTGCTGAGACGGGGGCATATCGGGACTGCCTATGGCCAGGCTGATAATATCCTTCCCTTCGGCATTCATTTGAGCCACCTCTTTCAGTTTTCTACTGAAATAGTACTCTTGTACTAAATTTAATCTTTCTGCTGGTTGTATCATCATCTCTTTTCTATTTTATTCTAAGGAATCTGGGAATTCAGGAATATTTGGCACCAGCCTTCCTTGATTCCTTAGTTCCTTAGACAAAAAACATCTTGGTTCTCTATACAAATAATTATTCCTTAGTTGGTCTGTTTTCCGTCTTTATATTCTCCTAGAATCTTAAAGTCCTTCGTCAAAGGAATGATGGCATCTATAGACTGACGGTATCGCGTCAAATCGTCATACATCAGGTCAACATAGAACAGGTATTCCCATTCTCGACCGATAATAGGAAGTGACTGAATCTTAGTCAGGTTGATCTTGTAGAACGAAAGAATGGCTAACACATGACTCAAAGAACCCTCTTCGTGAGGCAATGAGAATACAATGCTCGACTTGTTAGTCTCCGTCAGCGGGCGCAACAGGTCTGCCTTGTTGGGATTAGAAACTACCAGGAAGCGTGTAAAGTTGTGTTTGTTGTCCTCGATATGGTCTTCCAGTATCTTCATGCCATAGAGCTTGGCAGCTGCCGAACTGCAGATAGCAGCCCAGTGCTCGTGATGCTCCTCTTGTATCATCTTGGCAGCTCCTGCAGTATCTTCTGCCTCCACATTCTTCAGCTGTGGATGCTGAGCCAGAAACTGACGACACTGCATGAGGGCAACCGGATGGGAATGAACCTCGGTAATGGTGTCCCAATCATCGTCGGGCAGACAACAAATGCAATGGGAGATATGCAACTTATGCTCTCCAACGATGGTTGTCCCCGACTCTCGCAACAGTTCGTAGTTGTGCAACAGGGAGCCTGCTATGGTATTTTCAATGGCAGTCATACCAATCATGGTGGGGTCTTTCTTGATGTGGTCGAACACCTCCTCGAATGTAGCACAGCACACCAGCTGTATCTGCTCTCCTTCGAAATACAGATGTGCAGCTATGTCGTGGAACGACCCTATCAGTCCTTGTATCGCTATTCTCTTCATAATCCTAATAAAAATCCCGCTTTCACTTTTTCTGTGAAGCGGGACTGTATTTCATTTTTTATCTTTCAATTGTTCTTTTCTTACATACGGCCTTCCGCTCCACAGGTTTCTGCAAAGTAAAAATAAAAGCCGTAAAAGTAAGCGTTCAACATGTTCATTGTCTTGATATTTACGTTTATCGCCTGCAAAAGTATAACTTTTCCACGAATTCACCAAACAAATTGAAAGAAATTTTGCGTTTGTGGCAATATTTTGTCAATATATGCTATTTTGATTTAATATGTATCGTTTTGGTGGTTTGGGGAGTGGTGCTGGTCTTACCGACTTTTGTGGTTTTACCTGAACCACCTTTATAATATCTCAGCGCCTCGGGCATCCATTCCTGTATCTGCTTGATACGAGTAGCATCACTGGGGTGGTCACTATAAATATCCGACTTCTGACTGTTACCACTCTGGGCTGCCATACGTTGCCAGAAGTTCACAGCCACCTGCGGGTCATAGCCAGCCATTGCAGCAAAGATCAATCCCAGATGATCAGCCTCACTCTCATGGCTACGCGAATATTTCAGGTTCTTGAAATTAAACTGCTGTGACAAAGCCCACTGACCGATAGACTGTGCCTTGGCTCCTACGCCAATAGCACCAGCCACGGCTGAACCAATCTGCAAGCCATACTGTTGCTTCATCTGTGTACTCATCTGCTCAGCAGAGTGGCGTGCCACAGCATGAGCTATCTCATGCCCCAGCACAATAGCCAGCGAAGCCTCGTTCTGAGTAACGGGTAGCAGTCCCTCATACACACAAATCAAGCCTCCGGGCATACACCAGGCATTCACCTGATTGTTCTGTACCAGATTAAACTGCCACTTGTAGTATTGTACATCCTCAGCCATACCGTTCGACTTTAGATAGTTCGTCACGGCTGTGGCCAACTTCCCACCTACCCTCTTCACCATTTCCGTGTTCTGCTTGTTGGTGGAGAGCTTGGCTGTCTTCATAAACTCCTGGTACTGTTGGGTAGAAAGGCTCAACACCTCACCATCGCTTACCATCAGACTCTGTTGTCTTCCCGTAATGGGTACTGTCTTGGTGGTGCCACAGCCTACCAACACAGCGGCTACGAGCACCAACAGAAAAAATTTAATGTTCTTCATATGCTTGATTAAATGAAATTCCACATCATCTGCAATGGATAACGCTTCATCAAGGGCCATACGCGACGTCCTTCCATCACCTGTTGCAAGATAAAGCGTCCCTCCTCTTCCAATGGTTCCATGGGCAACAGTTTACGGTCAACATTAAACACTTCCTGCATTACCCACATCACACCGCACGAGAAGCGCTTCATCAGGAAGCTCTTCATGGTCTTCTCTATGGTCATGCCTCCCTTGAACTGACCAAACTGGCCATTGAGGGTTTTCAGGATAAAGAAGCAGTCCATCAACTGGCGCATGTCAATACCCTCACTGAGCATCTGTCCATAAAGATACTGCAATGCATAGACCAAGTGTGCTCTGGGTGTAGGTACCACAAACACCTCATCTTCCTGGAACAACTGTTCCCTGTTATAGCGGAACCAACGCTCTATCACTGCATTTTTCAGTCTGTTCCTGGTATGTGCCACTTGCGTGTGAATCCTCACTGGCGTATCCTCCCATGCATCCAGGAACACCAATTGACGAGTATGCCTGACATGTTCCTGTCCAGTCTGTTTCACAAACCTGACGGCTTTCTCCCTGCCACAGTCCACATAGACATCAATGCCCTTAGGCTGTCTCAGTTCTTGCAGTTCTGCACCATAATAGGAGGCGATGCCCTGACCCAGCAGGACACTGGTATATATCTTGCGTTCTATGAGTTTTTTCTGAATCGTAGCACAACGCTTGTTGACGATTGTGTTACTCATACGAATTTCTTCGGCCTCAGCCATCCAGTCAATGCTGACATCCTGTGGAGCACGCAATCCGAATTCGAACAACTTCTCCATACCGTTGTAGCATATTCCCGCCACAGCTTGTCGCTGAGCTGTCTGATACAGTTCAGCCCACTCCTCGGGTGAGGGGCCACGACTCAGACAGTCCAGCTGTCCCACTGCAACCTGCATCAATTCAAAAAACAGTTTCTCCATCGTCAGATCGTTGTTTTTTATTCTATACTTGCCTTGATTGTATCAACAATCCTTTTCACATCCTCATCTTTCACCCAAGGGCCTGCAGGCAGACACATGCCCACTTTGAATATAGCCTCCGAAACCCCATTGACGTATGCAGGAGCATTCTTATACACAGGTTGCTTATGCATAGGCTTCCATACTGGGCGAGCCTCTATGCCAGCTTGGTCTAAGGCTACGCGAAGAGCCTCCACGTTGTCATTAGGCTGGCAGTCGGTAACAGCCGTTGAAGCAGTATGTATCACCCCGGCAGCACCACCTACAGCACCCGTTACTACAGTCTTGTATGCATCCTCCTGTCCTTTCACCCTCAATTCCGGTTCCAGCGTGATAGTACACAACCAGTAGTTGCTGTCATACTTTTCATCCTTCATTCCGTGAACTGTGATTCCTTTCACATCCTTCAGTAGCTCCTCATAAAGCTTTTGTACATGTTTATGATGTGCTATGTGCTCATCAACTATGGTCATCTGTCCACGACCAATGCCTGCACAAATGTTCGACATACGGTAGTTATATCCTATTGCCTCATGCTGATAATACGGATAACTCTCTCGGGCCTGAGTAGCATACCACATCACCTTCTGCCCCATCTCTTTGTTGGGACATATCAGTGCACCACCACCACTGGTTGTTATCATCTTGTTGCCATTGAACGACAATATGCCAAAATCACCAAAGGTGCCCAGCACCTGACCATTATAGCGTGAGCCGAATCCCTCGGCAGCATCCTCAATCACAGGAATCTCATAGCGTTTTGCAACATCCATGATTCGCTCTATCTGATAAGGCATGCCATACAAGGCAACAGGAATGATAGCCTTCGGCTTCTTACCCGTCTTGGCTATTCTGTCTTTGATAGCCTCTTCCAACAGCACTGGATCCATATTCCATGTCTCCTTCTCAGAATCCACGAACACAGGTGTAGCACCCAAGTAAGTTATCGGATGACTCGAGGCACAGAATGTGAACGACTGCACGATGACCTCGTCACCTGGTTGCACGCCACATGCAATCAGCGACAGATGTACAGCAGCAGTCCCTGAAGAAAGAGCCACCACCCGTTTCGTCGGCAGTTCATTTCTCATTACTTTCCCATTACTCATTGGGGAGCAAACGAAGCTTTCAAGCTCCTGCTCGAAAGCATTAACGTTGGGTCCCAATGGTACTACCCAGTTAGTGTCGAAAGCTTCCTGGATATATTTTTGTTCTAATCCCGCTTCACTCATGTGAGCCAGGCACAAATAAATTCTATTTGCCATATATTATTTTTATGCAAAGGTACGAATAAGTTGGTAAACATACCGGATGGCTATTCTACCTTCCCTTATCCATTCGTCCACCAATTCCTTCGAGTCGTCTGTAGATCCATCGTCCACTATCAGCCACTCAAAGTTCTGACACGTCTGCACACACAAACTCTCATACAACTTAGGCAAGATGTATGCTCGGTTATGTGTTGGAGTGAATATGGTGAGGCGTTTCATCTTTTTAATTTACGGTTTACAGTTTACCGTTTACAGTAATCTAAATCACCTCCCCCGCATACTCCATCTTCTTCCCCAGCACTGTGCAGAGAATCATCTGGATGTCCTTGACAAAGGAGTAGTGTCGATAGTAATAACAATTCAGACGTACTTTATCTGGATAGATTACATTGTCATTATACCACAACGCGACCTCTTGATCAGTCATCTCGTCAAAGTTAAAGTCATCGTTAAGGTCAGCAACCAGCGACCTAACGCCACTTAACATCTCGTCCTCCCTCCTATATTTCAGTGTCGCAGGACCAGTAATACCAGGACGTAGTTTAAGCACATCACGATTGTCTCCTTCTAGTTTGTCTGCATACCCAGGCACATCAGGACGCGGCCCTACAAAACTCATATTTCCAATCAACACATCCCACAATTCTGGCAACTCATCAAGTTTATACTTTCGAAGTGTTGCACCCAATGAAGTAATACGATCTTCTCCGGCAATGCTCACTGAAGAATTATCATGTGAGACAGCCATCGAACGAAACTTATGTATCGTGAACAAGCGACCGTGTCGTCCAACTCGTTTTTGTGTAAAAAATGCAGGACCTCCTGGCATTTTAACTTTGATAAGTATCGCTAAAACAATCAATAATGGCCACAAGCACAAAAGTCCTATCAGAGCCATCAATCTATCAAAAATGAATTTTATTATCATACCAATTTATGAGGGTAGTATTTCTAAATACAACACATTATCTTGCATCTCCTCAACCACTCTAACCTTGCTCGCTGATAATGCAGAGCGGTAAGAAGCGACATTATTCTTAGACACAGTTTCAAACAAGCGCAAGCCTATCCCAAAACCAACTTCATTTAGCATTTTGTTCATGGCTGTACCCAATCCTTTTCCACGATAGTTGACGTCTACCATCCTGCCGCGGAATCCTTGCCCATGGAAAAAACATCTATTAAAGAAATATCCAGCTATTTGCCTATTCACATTGTCCAACAATACATAAGCCAAGAAAGACCTGTTTTGTTGCAAATTCTTAATACTCTTTGCATCAAAAGCATGGGGATTGAAATACATAAAGGTTTCCTTGGGTTGATTGCAAAAGAACGAAACCAGCTTTTCCGTAGGAATTTCTTTTATTGGAATCACGTCATAACCATTCGGCTTCTCGACAAAAGAAAAGTCTTTTAGTTTCTTCCCATATCGTATAGAGAACAGTTGTGAGTTTACAGATTCTATAATCTTCCACAACCATCCCATTTTATCTCGTAAATAATGCGCTATAGTGTATATCATTCTTTTAATTTAAAAGGTTTCAAAATTTCCTCATAGAAATCCAGCAAACACTTTTGAACGAAACTTTGTTCAAAACGAGAAGCTATCATCCCTCTGGCCTTACCCGCCATATACTCCCTGTTCTTCTTATTCCTTATCATTTCAAGCATTGCCTGAAAAAGAGCTTCTTCATTCCTCGGAGGAACAATGAACCCATTCTCACCCTCTACAATAATTTCACGAGAGCCATTGATATCTGTAACAATACTCGGTAGTCCCATTGCTCCTGCTTCCAATACCGTATTGGGAAATCCTTCACGATAGCTGGGAAATACGAAACAATCCGCTGAAGCATAATAGGCCAACAACTCATCTCCGTATTTCTCCCCGACATACTCAAAGGCTGAATTATTCTCTAGCATTTTCTTTGCATCCTGCGATATTGGATCCTGACTATCTTCATTCCACCCCACCAATAATAACCTTACAGGAGCAAAACCAGACAATTTACCCATCGCTGTGCAAAGTTCATTGATTCCTTTATCCTTAGCCATGCGCCCCACAAAAAGGAAAGTAAACACCCCCTCCTTTTTCAGTTTTTGGCCTAATTCCATTACTTCAGGTCTTCGGGAATAATGCGTCATATCAACACCCTTTATATTACCATACCCTAATACCTTCATCGGTTTTTTAGTAATTCCATGATTTCGTAGATCCTTCATCACCCCCTCTCCTTCTGGTATCACATGGGTAGCACAAGCACAGGTAATGGCATCTGTCAACATCAATATTCTACGTTTCAATCCTGTTGAAGTTGGGAACACTAATCCTGTAAACGTATGCACTCTCACAGGTACTCTTGTCAGCCAAGCTGCTATCATACACAACAGTCCAGCTTTGGGAGTCATTGAGTGTACCATCGTTGGTCTTTCCTTTAAAAAGATCCGAATCAGATGCCATAACGATACCACATCATGAATGGGTGATATATGTCGCTCCATCAGAACACGTTTCCCCTGGACACCATATTTCCTTTCCATCGCATCCAATTCTGGTCCAGGAGACGACAGCAGAATCACTTCGTATTTCTCTTGGAGTTTTGCTAGCAAACTCTCCAAGAAAATGAAGGACAGTGATACTGTACAGGCACGTATTATCTTTGGTTTCATAGTCTAGAAAAACTCAAATAAACATCATTATATCGACTTACCATATTACTCATATCAAACTGTGTTGCACGTTTATAGCATTTATCGGCTATTTGCTTATAGTACATCTTATCATCATGAAGTTGCTTAATTGCTTCAGCCAAGGCATCAGCATCTTCGTGTGGTACAAGTATTCCAAATCCTTTTGTAATCTCACGGATTCCTTCAACATCTGACGCAACAAAGGGTTTTCCAGCTGCCATTCCTTCAATATTTGAAAGTGACAACCCCTCGTAATGAGTGGACATCACTATCACATCAGCAGTTTTGAGAATCTGAGGTACATCTGTTCTTAATCCCACCATCTTCACTCGATCTTCCATGCCAAGGTCTTTAATCAGCTTTTCAACTTCAGCATGAGATTCTCCATCTCCCACTAGCCATGCTTCAAATTTTTCCTTAGGAAGTCTCATCATTGCTTTAATAAGCGTCGCATGGTCCTTCTGAGGTCTGAAAGCTGCTACCATCACCACTAAGAACTTATCAGGCTTCTCTCTCTGGAGAGGTTGAGCAGAATGAATCGTCTCAATATTTACTCCATTATATATGGTAACAATCTTTTTCAAGCAGCCACTCTCGTTCTGAAGATAACTTTGCAGGTTTTCTTCTGCCTGTTTGGAAATACAGATTATATGGTCATATCGTGCATACATCCATTTGTCAATGAGGGAAAGAATCCGATTACCCCGTTTTCTGTTATGCGTGTTATGTTCTGTTGTCACCATAATCTTATGGCAGAAGATATTTGCCAGTACTGCATATAACTGTGCAGAAGAGTTATGGGTGTGTATTATATCATATTTACGGATGATGGGTATCAGTTGAAAAATGAATCGAGGGTTATAAAATGAGTTGCCCAAACGATATATCTTGCAATCTGGACATTCTTTCTCTAGTCGTTTCATCAAATCCGTATGCTCCGCATTGAACACCGCCACTCCGATCTTATGCCCCAGTGAACAGAACTGAGGCATTAAATTTACCACCAATGCCTCGGCACCACCAGTTTTCAAAGATGTAATTACGTGAAGAATCCTCATGTTTATAGAAAATTCAAGCGAACCTCTCTACAGGATATACTATGTATTTTTCTGTAGGAGAACTTTTTTGAGGAATAATCTGTCCAGGATTACCTATTACAATACTATTATCTGGAACATCAAAATTCACAAAGGCTCCTGGAGCTATCAACACGTTATGACCAATATTGACATTTCCTATTATAATCGAATTACGTCCCATAAAAACATTATCCCCAATTGTTGGCACACCCTTCTTCTTTCCTAATGCATTTCCAACCAAAGTCCCAGCACTTATACAGAAGTTTTTGCCAATCACAGCATCCGGGTTCACAATAATTGATCCAAAATGCCCAATATAGAGACCTTCTCCTATTTTAGTCTGATATGGTATTTGAATATGTGTGATATATGATGTAAAACGCAATAGTATCCTATATATATATCTTAAGCGTCCTGTTTGACTTTTTCTAAAGAAGAATGTATAGGTATAACCAGGAACAAAAAAGATGTACTTAATCTTTACCCTAAAGTTATGACAGTTATTACCTTCATAACGGAAGAGATCTTTTAAAAGAATATCTATCATAGTAACAACCTATTTATACAACTTACCTGATTTAACATAATAATAATTGACTAAATACAACATAATACCAGGCATAATCGACAGAAAGGTCAGCCACTTCAATGGAGACTCTTGAAGGAAATGCCAATTGCGACTACGCATAGAATGTGAGACATAATGAATATTGTCCTCAAGTTTACGCTTCCACAAACGAGTTTGCATCATATCATATTTTCGCAAAAAAGCAAATCCTTTGGGGTTGTTCCAATACTGACGCCACATTCCTCTACTTGATCCATCATCTTGATAATCAACAATGACATAAACATCGTTCGAAACTAACAATGGATATTTCTCATCCACCAGATGGTATTTATATATCAAGCCTACATACCGTTCTCCCTCAAACAACGGATATTCCGGAGTATTACAAATAACATCTGTCCGATATACAAGCTTTTTATCTCCACTTCCTTTTAATTCTTCATGAAAGCCTCTAAGAGTTATTTCCTTTATACTATCAGGAAACCTGTCACCAAGGATCTGACCTTCCGCTGTGGCATCAAGGCCTATAATACCTGCAACCTGATCCGAACCATACTTTTTCCAAAAAGTAACAATTTTCTCTACTGCATCATCTGGCATCCAGTCATCAGAATCGATACAGGTATTTAGCTCTGTATTGATATTTTTATATGCCGTATTATGAGCCCCATGCATACCTTGGTTTTCCTGATAGACATAACGAATAGGGATTATGCCTTCTTTCATCCATCCTTCAACCAACAGGCGTGTATTGTCTGTAGAACCATCGTCAATAACAAGCCATTCAAAATCTTTGCATGTTTGACTGCAAAGACTCTCATAAGTTTTCATAATAGTATGTGCCCTATTATATGCTGGAGTGAATATTGTCAGTGTCTTTGGCATATATTTATACATTCAATAAAAATTTCTTTACAAATAACTTTATTCTATTGTTTTTCTTTGTCATCAACTCATATGCATAAAGGCTCTCGTAATCACTATTTAGAAAAGCATCAGCAAATTCATAATGATATCTATTATAGTCTCGTACTATGCTCATTCCCTCTTTCACTTCTGGCAAAGACATTACCTTTTTGAATTCAGCAACAAAGCCTGCCTTATCAAAGACATCATATTCAACAATTTGGTAGAAGTATGTATTTAAATAGTTTAATAATTCGACCGCAGTATAGGCCTTAAAACTGAGCAATCCATATTTTTCTATTTGGTCCATTTTCAGCTTGTAGCCTATTAAAGCTGTTTCCAATATCGATTTGTCATATCTATTTGTAAATCCGCCCCACCGATAATAATACAGCACATCAGGAATAACAGCGATTCTCTTTGCATATGGAAGGACATGCATATTATAGGATAAATCCTCTATAATATAACCCGTTTTAGGAGGAGTTGAAATACTTTCTAGAAAAGATTTTCGGTACATCTTGTTCCATATGTTAACTGGCAAATCATTCATGCCAAAAAAGGATACATAGTACTTTTCCATAAAACTATCATGGTCTATTATCCTTTCTCTTTGCATTGATTCTGCGTTACACTTTCCAAAAGAAAAGAATGGACTGAATAAAAAACGGATATGATTTGCAACAACAACATCAGCATTGGTATCCTCAATTTTACGAATAAAAAGCTCGAATGCATCTTTACGATATCTGTCATCTTGATCCATATGAAGAATGAAATCTCCTTGGGCATTACTTATTCCAGTCCTTCTTGATGATTCAACACCTCCATTTTCCTTCGTAATAATCCGAATTCTTTTATCTACTTTCTCCAGTTCACTTAATATTATCTCTGTCTTATCTATAGATCCATCGTTAACTATTATCAATTCAAAATCACGATATGACTGTTTTAAGACAGACTCGATAGTTGCCTCAAAAACTTTTTTCTTTTTCTCTATATTATAGACTGGTATGATTACGCTAATCACCATTCCTGTTCCTCCTCATTTATATTCTACCCAATATCCACATTGATATTGTAAAACCCAAATGAGCCAATAAAATATATGCGGTTTTTTTACTATGGTCTTTCTTAAATACTGGCAAATTAAAAAGTGGATATGCCAAAACAATGGGATAAATAAACCACGAAAGATAAGCAAAACGATTAGAGAATAATCCTCTAATTACCAATACCCAAAAAGAATTGGCATAAATATAAGTTCCTAAGAGCAATAGATATGTTTTATTATATACTTTGCGTACAAAAAGCGTATATGCTCCCAATATAATAGGCATAGAGCTATACAAAAGGAAATCCCATCGGAAACGGTTTTCCAACTCTATACCCCATTCTGCTGCTACATCTTCACCTCTTTGCATATTGGCAGCAAGACGATCATCATAATTTAACAATGAAAATAGGTTACCTAATGTCTCACCAAATGCCAAACTGAGTGCAATTGCTCCAAACCATGTTAAGTACATGAGTTTGGGATTTCTAACAAAATAGGTAAAGAACATGCATACCAGAGGTAAGGCAGTCGACTTGTGGCAACTGATAGCAATTAGCGAAAAGACGATAGGCCATACGCGTTTACCACTACACATACTTCCTAAGGCTAATATAACAAAACTACAAGCCACTCCATTACGTATGCCATTAACAGAATATGTGTAAAAAGAGAAAGCTCCTATACAAAACAACATCAGTATTGCTCCATGACGCGAATCCAGTTTCCTACATCCGGTAAACATCATCACGATATAGAAATACATGACAATGGCCAAGAAATAATTAATATCTATTACTTGCGCACAATAGAACATTCCCCAATAGAACAACCAGTCACTGTTCATTTCGGCAGGCAAGTCGCCTTCTGTTACTCCATAGGTCTGAAAAACTTTGTATGCAGAATTATACATCACAGTATCTCCAAAAATATCAGTAATAGGTCGAAAACCAAACAGAAGGATAAAGAATAGAGAGAAGAATATCATCGGCTTATAGTCATCACGATGATATAATATGCCATATCCACGCATCGCCTGGATTTCGCTAAACTTCATCAAAGTCAGCAACATGACAACATACATATAAATGGAGAAATAATATGGGGCGAATTCCTTCATGGCAATCAATGTAGAATTAGATTTATTTTTTGAGCTGCCTTCTGCCCAATTATTCTAAATAAGAAATTCTTCAACTTATGCACTCTGAAACTTATTGTATTGTGGTCCATCCATGAACAGTCATAATGATGAATAGCCACCGTTCTCTCTGTTTTGGTAATGATTCCTGTGGTGGAATCCATCGGACAAAAAAAATCTGCAGGATATATCCATATACCATCGACTTCTTGCATATCTTCAGAAGGTTTCATACCGTGAGCATACAACTCGCGCGTAGTGTAAGTCACAATAGTCATATTATTGTAAGATCCATCTGAATTGATAAAGCTTTGATAGTCATAAACTTGGAGCATCTTTTGATAAAAAGCATGTCCAGCCTCTACACCCAATCCTAATCCTGGCGCCACCATCGGTTTTCCATCTAACGAAGCTCCTTGTTCAATTCCCATAAAGGGGCCTCTGGCTATGATTTCATCCAAATTTCCAACAAGCTCCACATCTGTATCGAAATAGAGTCCTCCCTCATGATAGAGAATCCAGAAACGGGCATAATCGCTGACAAAAGCATATTTCTTGGCTTCGTATGCCTGCTGCGTATATGGAATAATATTCACGTCAAACGATAATTTCTTATCATATAATATGTTTTCGTTATCGTTAACGTTATCGTGTAATGGTTCTTCAGACCATTGCCATATCTCATAGTCAGGCAAATATTTCCGCCAACTGGCTATGCACTTCTTAGCTGAAGCAGGAAGCGGATTACCTCCAAACCAACAATAATGTATTATCTTTGGAATCATATCATTCGATATACTTTTTCAACCTCTTCCACATTCCCATAATCATGGTCATGCAGATAGTTTTTAATCTCATTTTGTAGCTGTATATTCTTAATAAAGTCAGCTATGCCTTTTGCACAACCTTCATTATCCTTTGATACAATCACACCATCAACACCATCTCGTATCTGACTCTTTGCTGTAGCATAGTTCGTTATCACTACAGGCTTACACAACATCTGAGCCTCGCGAACTGTGACAGACTTACCTTCATATCGTGAGGGTTGAGTATAGACATCACAAGCCTTCATATAAGGATATGGATTTGTTCGTTTCCCTAATAATATAACAAATTCCTCCATTCCTGCCTCATGGATCTTTTGGCGAATTAAAGCCTCTTCTCCATAACCAATAATATACCAGCGCACGTCTACTCCTTGCTCTCGGACTAGCCTACAAATATCCGGTACATTATCATAGTTTTTGGCATCTGTGAATCGTCCTACAGAAAGAAGATTTGCTCTACCCTTCTCTTTAGGCATTTCACTATCAACATTTGTTTCATCAGCCCTTTTTCGGACAAATTCCGATGACAGAATATTCTCTATCTCAACTATTTTGTCTTCTAATGAAGGAAATACTTGCAAAAACGTCTTTGTCACATCTGGAGAGATACTGACAATATGGTCATAAGCTGACCATATAGGCAATTCCGCATCTACGTCAAACTCTACTTTGGTATAATCTGTATGAATCCAGCAAACTTTCTTTTTTGCTTTGACCTTACTCAGCACATAATTATGGGGCTGAAGGAAACTGATAGCCAAATCGTATTCCCCATACTTTTCCAATGATGGCAAACAAGGTTCAATCTCTTGAGCAATATACTGGAAAATTGCATTTTGAGGCAACGAAGCATCTCTTGGTTGATATCTCCTAGCTCTCCATCTTGCCTTCAGTCGTCCCCATACCACACCAAACTGTCCTCTACGTATTGCTTCGGTCAATGGGTTCTCTATACAAGCATAGGATGTTATCTCTGGCAACAAATTCACCTCTTTTGGAATAAATTGCATCAGTTCACCCTGATGACGATGGAGAAACAAGTCTACATCATATTGGGAATAGTCCAAGGCCTGTAATAGCCCGATAAGACTAATCTCAGCCCCACCCAACTCTAAATAATGCATGGATATAAAGATACGTTTCTTTGTCATGACATCAGTGTTTTCTTCAAGAAATCCTTTGAACCATCTATATCCTTTTGCAATAATGGGTTGACAACCTGATAATCAACAGAATTCAGCAATGATGCAGAATACTCCTTCACAAGTCTTTGTGCAACATTATAACTCATCAATAAACTCTTCATACGCTCATTGATTCCCTCTGAACGGTTTACGACACAAAATTCCCGCTCAAAAATCAAAGAAAAAGCTGTTGCATGAAAAGAGTTAGAAACTACATAACTGGCATCTCGGATTAACTGAACAAAGTCTATTGGTGAAGATGCCCACAAATCCTTATCGGCATATCCTATTCGGGATGCACTTACATTATATATCTTTAACTCCTTTTCTTTAGCAATTCTTTTTGCTATTTCCTTTACTTTAGGTGAGAACTCCGTATCATATACCAACAGGTACTTTTCGTGAATCTGCTGATTAGGCAGCATATTTTCCCATTGTTCTCTTGTCAGAAGAAAAACAGGATCACATACCGCAACTCCATCTGTACGCCCCAATGATGCCAATAAAGGCAACGAGCACCGTTCACGAATGGACACTGCGTCAAAGTTCTGCAACATCTTACGTATAAACGGTCTATATTCATCTGCCACATCTTCCGTTGCAAAACTGGCAGCATACGAAACCCTTTTAGCAGAAGAAGGAGCAAAATCCAGATAAAAAGCATCATCGCGACCA
>CACXTX010000031.1 GCA_902770635.1 uncultured Prevotellaceae bacterium
TAGTTCATCCATCGTTAGCCTTTTCATTAGCCGGGCACTCTTTAGCCTCCGCCCGAAAATTTCCTTGTAATCCATAACTTCTGACTCTAAGATTCTGAGTTATATTTCTTTTAGGCAACAAAATTAGGCAAAAATGTTGTAAATGTTGCGTTTTGGTTAAATAATTATAATTGTTTAACAGAGGATTCAATCAGTAGCTATCCATTTACTATCAAACCACTGGCGCCGTTTTTGCCATTGTTCAGCAGCCTGCAATGCATGTGATTTGAAAATCTCGAAGTCCATTGTAAGCGGATAAATACGCTGGTTTTTCTCCTTGACAGATAGGACATACATACCATGCCAACCGTTCTCTCTAAATTCCTCAGAACCGCCATTTATCATACTAACGAACTTCGGCAAGCGAAGGAAATCACCATCAAGAACAAACACTACACTCCAAAAGAACGACTGCATAGCATGAATGGATGGTTCTCGGTCGCGAGTTACTCGGTCGCGAATACTTGTTTTTGCCTGCACACAGCCAAAGCAATATTTCTTATCATCAATTGTCAGAATGCCATACAAATCGAAGATATTGGCTTTGATTTGCTCTTTGAGCCAACTAATATCACGGGGTTCGTTGGCTAATTCGTTAGCTTTGATTAAAGTATTCAAGTCGCGCTGCAAGATGATTTCAACACCTGTACCATAAAGTGCGAGAGAAGCCAACTCCTTGACCATTTCTTCAAAGGCATGGCCGCTTGACTTCTTCCAACTTTGGTCGGCACTAATGACTTTGTTGATTGTCTCAAGATCGGATATGCCGGATTTACGGAACAGATGTGCTCGGTATATAGCGCTCCATAACTCAGCGACAGGCTCATCTGGATACTCCCGCAATGCTTTGGTGATAGCTATACGGATTGCCGATTTTTGTGCTTCACGGTCAAACTCTTCAACAAGTTTGTTGGATACTTTACCGTTCTTGTGTTCTGCCTTTAATGCATCAAAACAACGCGAATATTCGTTCTGATAGGTATTCAGACAGTATTTATAATACTTACTTTCCATATGGCTTAATCATTTTCTGCAAATATTTCTTTTATCTTTTTTCCCCACGCATATGCAAGCAATGGAGGAACAGCATCGCCTATTTGTTCATACTTATCCTGCACGGTTCGGTCAATGTGGGGCACAATATATGGACCACCTACGAAATTGTACGAATCGGGAAATGATTGCAATCGTGCACATTCTCGTACAGTTAAAGCACGGTCATACTCAGGATGCACGAACTCATCCAGGCAGTGACTGGTTACAGTAGGAGAAGGCTCATCAGGTTTTAACCGATAGTTTCGTTTTATGAACATTTTTTTCGGTAAAATTCGCTCTTCTTGCAATCGTTCGCGTTCTTCGCCTTGATAGCGATCAAACAGAGATTTTAAACTATCTCCTTGATTAAGCAAAGCGAAGCGTTGGAGTGTGCATGCACGGTGTTTCATTGGCATGTGGTTCAGAATGTCTTTCGATGACATTGTCTCTCTATGCCAAAAAGCATCATTGCGCATCAGTTGTTCGTAATCCGAATGTTCTTCTGTATATTCTTTGCCTTCTTGGTTGCTATTAGCTATTACATTAGGAAGTCCAGCCAGGGCTTCTTTTACAGTTACCAGAGGGGTGTCCGTAGGTTTGGGCGACTGAAGTTTCCATTCGGGGAAACGACATGCGAGGATGAAGAAGCGGTTTCTTTTCTGAGGGACTCCATATTTAGTAGAATCCAAAACTACCTCAATGTAGTTTCCATATCCTGCTGCCCGTAGTTCCCGCTTAAGAATATTCACAATAAGGTCACCCGACTGTTTTGCTTCACGCTTTGAAGTGATAGCAGGAACATTCTCAAAAAGAATCATCTTCGCATTGGCGATTTGTGCTATACGAATTCCTTCACGGTACAAGAACTGTCGGTCATCGTAAAACGAACGTGAGGTATTGCCTGCTGTTGAGAATGTCTCACACGGCATACCTGATGTCACTAAATCTACACCATTTGCAGGAATATATGGCAATATTTGTTCCTCAGTCACTTGGCGAATATCCGAGTGAATAACATGTACTTGGGGATGATTGGCAGAATATGTTTCACAACAACTTTTTATATATTCAATTGCAATCAGTGTCTGTAAACCTGCAGCATGCAAACCTGTGCAGATTCCACCAGGACCCGCAAAGCAATCAATATGGGTTAATTTGCCTTTTTGCAGTCTCACATCGCCTTCATTAAAGACAGTTGCATCTTGTGCATGTGGCACTTGTTTGTTGCTTGCCGCCGACAGAACTTCCAACGTGGTATCCGTAAACGTGTTCCAAATATTCAGCCGATGTGGTTGATACTGCTCATAAAGATGTTTCACAAACTGCAACTCGAAAACAAGGCGTAAATCCCTGGGGTCGTTATCCAGCTCCCCTTCTTTTCTCGTTCCAACTCGGGCAATTTTGATGAGATACAAATCACGTATACCCGTAAAACCAAGTCCGCATTTCAAGCCAAAGAATGGGATGAAATAATAAAGCTTGTTAAGTGCTATTGTCGAGGGGAATTCTTTGCCGGTATAGTAAATTTTAGCCGTACCATCAAGGAAATGACGTACATTATCTTTCTTGACGTTGCAAATAAGAACATTCTTGGAAACGTCCAAATCATCCAAGTTAATCTCCTGACTTGAATTGTGAACAATCTCCTTAGGATACTCAGCTTGAACCTGAAATAAATCCAATTGCTGAGGTTGCTGTTTTATATTTGCTCTTACCATTAGCTATCCTTTTAGCTTGCAAAGATACAAAATTAAATCGAGATTTAACGGAATTACACCAAAATCTTCACCTATTGTTTATATTTTCTTCCGATGAACAATGACAGTTATGACAGATGACAGTTTTTTGAATTGGAGAAGAAAAGAGTGTTAGTAATATATATATTATAATATATATAATACTAATCCATAAGTACACCGTTTTTTCAATAACTGTCATTTGTCATCTGTCATCATTTGAACGAAAAAATGCCTGCTACAATTTCGTTAAATTCGTGCTTAAAATCGCCCCAAATCGATGCCCGAAATTTGGAAACGCGATGAAAATATCGTACCTTTGCAGTGTCAAATGAAGAAGTAGCGGCGGCGGCCATTAAGGGTAAAAATTGCGAGAATTAATTCTAGAAATTGCGCGCATTAATAGTTGCAATTGTTTTCCCTAGAAGTGCCACGACAACGCTGATTCAGGCGACCACGAGAGAACTAACATTTTTATTTACAAACAAAAACTAAACTAGACTATGGCAATACGAGTAATTGCGCAGCGCCGACTGCTGAAAATCGGCAAGAATCCGGGAGTGAAGAAGTTCGTGATGCGTCCTGACCTCTACACGCCCATCCAGGAGAAGAAGGTGTTTGCAGAGGCTTCTACCCACAGCGGCATCTCCGCAGGTGTCATCAAGGCGGCTTGGGACGCAGCCGGCGAGGTCATCCGCACGTGGGCTACCGAGGGCCACTCCATCCCCCTGCCCGGACTGGGAACCATGCGCTTCAGCGTGCGTTCGAAGGCTGTCGAGGACTTGGAGGACGTGAAGACCTCGCTCATCAGTACTCGCCGCATCGTGTTCACCCCATCGGTTGACGTGAAGGACGAGCTGAAGAACACCTCGATTCAGATTACCTGCTTGGACGAGGACGGCACCGTGCTGAAGCGTGTGACTAGCGGCGACAGTGGCGACATCGAGGACAACGAGGACGGCAACGAGAACGGCAACGAGAACGGCAACGGGAACACTAACCCGAACCAGGACGACGAGAACCTCGGCGACGGAGATTAAAGGGCAGAGGCCGAAAGGCCTCTTGCCAAATGAGGAATGAGAAATGAAGAATGAGTAATGGAAATGAAAAATGAGGAATGAAATAAGCGGAGAGGAGGAAATGAGATGAAGAAGGATACTTGGAAGACCGTCATTCAGCTGATTGTGTCAATCCTGACGGCAGCACTGACTGCCCTTGGTACTACGAGTTGCATGGGCCACGGCCCAATAGTAATCTGAAAATACAGAACCATTAAACGAATCTGCAGGCACCTTAACTTGATGCCTGCAGGTTTTCTTTTAGTATTTCTGTTTACTTGGTATCACTCCACGAACTCCACCCTTTGGATTCGGAACATCGCCCTTGTATCTTGGTATCAAGTGCATGTGGCATCATTTCTCCAAATAAGCCCAAGTCAGTCCCGGCCCAACCTTCTCGCTCTTGTAGGGTTTAAATCCTTCTGATATCACCTGCATAATAGCATCCATATCCGTCTGCCTGGCTTCGCGTATCATTCTGTTTATATTGTTTCATTCGTCATTTA
Source organism: uncultured Prevotellaceae bacterium (assembly GCA_902770635.1). Lineage (GTDB taxonomy): Bacteria > Bacteroidota > Bacteroidia > Bacteroidales > Bacteroidaceae > Prevotella. The sequence goes on from CACXTX010000031.1 coordinate 4,375, forward strand.
TAATCTCTTAAAAGTTTCTGTATTTAAGTGAAAAAGAGCGTAAGCGTTTATAGTTCCACAGCAGGCCAGCCATAATCCTGATAGGAGCGGATGTTCATGCCGTGCTGGCGGATGTACCATTGCAGCTGCTCCTTGCGGGCAGCCTCACGAACCTCCTGATTGCTGTTCATATTTTGGAAAACATCATAGTGTTTGCCGAAGATACGCTTGGCACTGGCCTCATTTCCTGCACCATCTACTGTCTGGTCGAATGCCGTCACCACGGGTTTGTCATCCTGCTGACGAATGGTCATACATCCGGCGTGATTGCCACCCGACATCGTCTTCAGCGTATCGCCTTCGATGTTGTACCAATATACCCAGGTGTCACACCATACTCGTGTTTCATTTCCACGTTCCTCCTCAGCTACAATCAGCAATGCCGGAATGCACAGCTGTCCCTGCAGGTAGTGAGTGCCAATCTCCTTCGTGAGATAGTCGCTCATGGCATTTCTAAGAGCTTGCTCCTTGCGGTTGATGGCAATATGTCGAATGCAGTCCTTCTTATGGTCGTCAAAATCGGATATCAGCCACTCACCGTCCACCTTCTCCATGTACAGCTTGTGTTCCTCGATGTCACTGTTCTCGTCGAACGAGCCATCTTCCCACTTCTGTCGAACCTTAATCGTCGCCACAGCATGAGTATCATCAGTCTGTTCAACACCAGCCACCTCAAAGTTGGCAATCGTCCCACCGTTGCCTGTAACAAAGTAGTATAGCCACTCATGATCCATTGCCTCCTGTTCGGGCAGGTGGTTGAACATTGTGTCCAGCACGGCATAAAAGTCGGTAGTCATTAAAGGCTTCGATTCTGCTTTTAACTCATGGTCGGGAATATATTGACACAACTCAGCAGCGCGTTCCTTCAACTGCTGTTCCTTATTTCCACAGGCGGCCACTAACAAAGCTGCCAGCATGATTGTCACTATTTGCTTTATCATATATCAACATTTTATAAAAGATTTACAAAATCTCCCTCGCTATCCACGCACAAGCTTCTGCGTCTGCCAGAGCATGATGATGGTTTTCTAACTGATATCCACAAGCTGCTGCAACCGTGTGAAGTTGGTGATTCTCCAAATGAGGTAGTACTCGCCTCGAAACACAAAGTGTGTCGTAGAACTCATAATCTGGGTAATCCATCTGATAGACACGAAAAACTGCTTTCAAGCAACTCTCGTCAAAAGGCTTGTTGTGAGCAACAAGTGGTAAACCTTCTATCAGCGGTTCTATCTGCGCCCAAATCTTTGGGAATACAGGTGCTTCTTCCGTGTCTTCACGTGTCAATCCATGAACCTGAGAACACCAGTAGTTATAATAGTTCGGCTCTGGGTGAATAAGAGAGTAGAACGTATCTACAATCTCGCCATTACGAACAATGACAATACCAACAGAACAAACAGAACTGCGCTCGTTGTTAGCCGTTTCAAAATCTATTGCAGCATAATCTTTCATCCCTCATTAGTATTATACTTGTAGTCCTATCTGTTTTTATTCTTTTTAAACACTATGGGCAAAGTTACGGATTATCTATGTAGTCAAACAGGTTAATGGTTCCTGATTCTTCCTCTATACCAAGGTCTGGAACTTTCTCTACCATCTTGGTAGTGCCACTTGCCTTATCGACATAGAAATACACAAAAGCGCCAGTATAGCTGCGGAACACCACTTGATATGCTGTGTCCGTCTCTTCACCCATTTTTACATACATCATGTCCGGATTGTCCTTTGCTACACTCCAGTCATACTCTTTATGGCAGTAGTTGCTTACTCCCTGGTATGCCATTTCAGCGGTTATCTTGTCCACTGAAGGATTAGCACTCTGTGAATCTTGTATCTCCGTTTTCAAATCAGAATCGTTTGCCTGATTTGTTTTGCTATTGTGGCATGAGCATGAAAGCAAGGCTATAAAGACGAAAGGAAGGATGCCGGTGATATAACTCTTGTAGTCCTTTTGCTCTGCGCCTGTGCTATTGTTGTCTGTATCAGAAATCAGGGGTGTTGGGTCGTCTTCGAGGAACACGGTCTTGTCCATCTCAGCGAGCGACTTTTTCTTCTTATTCTCGCTGGCTCCCGCCTTCAGCAGGGTGCGTGCAGCGGTGATAATGCTACGGCCTTCCTCTGCGGTGGAAATTTTCAGCGACTGCATGGCATTGACGGTGTCGGTCATGTTCTTCTCTACGCTGGCAAAGCGGAGGCCAAAGTCCTGGACGCGGTCTATCACCATGTTGGCTGCTTTCATCATGGCTTCCTGGTTCTGCAGCTGACGTATCTGGGTCCACATCATTTCCAGCACTCGCAGATTCATATACATGGTTTGCGGACCCAGCACCATGACGCCTTCGTCGTAGGCCTCGCGCCAGAGGGTGGTGTCGTTGAGTAGGGCCAGGTTCAAGGCACCCTCAATGGGTATGTACATGATGGCAAAGTTCAGACGGTTATAGCCATCGGGCAGATACTTGGTGTATTCCTTCCTTGCCAATCGCTTCACCTGACTTCTGACGCTGTTGATGTGTGCTTTGAGGTAATCGCTCTTCAGCGGGTCGCCCTCTTCGGCATTCATGTAGCGCTCGTAGTCGGTCAGCGACATCTTGGAATCGACCACCACGTGGCGGTTGTTGGGAAAGTGGAGGATGAAGTCGGGTACGAGGCCTTTCTCGTCGTCACCTTTCATCTTCTTTCCGTACTTGTCTTTTAGGGTCTCCTGGGTGTCAAACTGTTCACCCTCCTTCAGTTCGAGGTCTTCGAGCAGTTGCCTGAGTTTCAACTCGCCAAAATTTCCCTGTACTTTTACTTCACCTGTGAGGGCACGCGACAGACGGTCGGCAGTCTCGCCGATGGCCTCGCTGTTCTTCATGTTGTCCTGGATGGTCTGATCCAGTCGGGTCAGTGCCTCCTCCTGTTGCCGCTTGGTGTTCTCCAGCGCCTGCTGCATGTCCTTCAGACTCTTCTGCAGCGGGTCTATAATCTTGGATACCTGCTCCTTGTTTTGCTCGCCGAGTTCAGTTTGGCGCGATTTCAGCACTTTCTCGGAGGTGGTCTGCATCTGTTCCTTAATCAGGTCGAGCTGGCTATTCAACTGCTCCTTGTTCATCTGTTTCAGACTTGCAATCTGGTTGTCGTGGGTTTCCCTCATTTGCTGAAGTTGTCTTTCGAACGAGGCTTTCAACTCGGCTATCTGTTGTTCGTAGAGGGTTTTGAGGTCGTTAATCTGCTCATTTTTTCCACGACTACCCACATAATAGCCTAACAGTGCCATCAGGATGATGGAAAGGAGTTCAATGATGATATTTATTTCCATAATATGAATCGTTTTTTATATTTGAGAGCAAAGATAGTCATCTTTTTTAGAATCACCAAATGTTTTCGGAAATTCTGCGAAAAGTTTGGTTGTATAGTTCTTTTTCGTTACCTTTGCTGCGTTGAAAATGAATAGAAAAGGAAATATATAGGGCTATGAGATTTTTCAAGTTTAAGAGTTGTTCGCTGCTTACCTTTTCGTGGATTGTCAGCATAGGAACGTTGTTGCTGTACAACCTGCCTTTCTTCAGCTATGTGGCTGAGCAGACCAACGAGGATATGGGTGGCAAGGTGCTCCTGCTGGTGTCGCTGGTGGTGGTGATGCTGTCGCTGAACTTCATGATGACCTATCTGGTGATGTTCCTGACAAGGAGGGTGGGGCGCGTGCTGCTGGCACTGCTGGCACTGATTAATGCAACGGCGGTGTACTTCATCGTGACCTACAGCGTGATGATTGACGCGACGACCATCGAGAACGTGTTTAACACCCGCTATTCGGAGGCATCGGGTTTCTTCAGCTGGGGGCTATGGCTCTTCATAGCATGCTTCGGCGTGCTGCCTGCCTTGTTCTGTCTGCTGCAGCCAGTGGTGTACGGCAAGGCTAAGAAGATGGGGCTTTGGTGTGGCGGTTCACTGGCTGTAGTGCTGGTGGTGGCATTGCTAAACATCGGGCAGACGCTGTTCGTCACGGAGCACGATACGGAACTGGGCGGACTGCTGCAACCGTGGTCGTACGTGGCCAATACGTGTCGTGTCATCAGTTTCAGTCACGACGAACAGCAGGAGGAAATCAAGCTGCCCGACGGCAAGATAACGGACCAAGAGAAGGCGGTGGTGGTGCTGGTCATTGGCGAGTCAGCACGCAAGGCCAACTTTCAGTTGTACGGCTACCAGCGTGACACCAATCCGCTGCTGAAGAAACGGAAAGACTTGAAGGTGTATGAGGCTACCTCGTGTGCCACCTATACCACGGCGGGCACCAAGGCCATACTGGAGCCCGTGAACAGCGACGACTTGTACGAGTTGTTGCCCAACTACGCCTTCCGGATGGGTGTGGACGTGTCGTGGCGCACCTCCAACTGGGGCGAACCACCGATACACATCGACGAATACCTGACCAACGAACAGCTGGGCGAGAAATTCCCCGGCGAGAACATCTACTACGATGCCATCCTGATGAAGGGATTGCGCGAACGTATTATGTCGAGCAAGAAGAACAAGGTGCTGATAGTGCTGCACACGAGCACCAGTCACGGCCCGAAGTATGCCGACAAATATCCGAAGGAGTTCGAGGTGTACAAACCTGTGGCAAGAAACGTGGAGGAGGGCGAGAAGAACGTGGGTATGCTGGTGAACGCCTACGACAATACCATCCGCTATACCGACTTCCTGCTGGACAGCCTGATCAATATGCTGCAGGGGATGACGGAGTGGAAGAGTGCCATGATGTACGTCTCAGACCACGGCGAGTCGTTGGGCGAGAACAAGGTGTTCATGCACGGACTGCCCATGAAACTGGCACCCAAGGTGCAGTATGAGATACCGTTCCTGGTATGGACGTCGGAGGGCTTCAGAAGTTATAAGAGTGATTTGCCTGCCGTGATAGAACAGCACTATGTGTTCCACTCGGTACTGAACCTGCTGTCCATCCAGTCGCCTGCCTACAATAAGGATTTCGACCTCTTTTCTACAACTCTACGTTGAGGCGCATCATACCGACGTGATAGGTGTCTTGGTCAGTATGGATGAGGTGGAACACGGGCTGCACGGAGAGCCAGTCGGTGATGTTGAGTTTACAGGTGAACTCAGTAGCCCGCTCGGGGATGTCTTCTACGCGGGTGTAGTCAGTGAATACGCCGAACTCGGCAGGTCCGAGGATATACCTGGCACCCACGCCGATGAAATTGTAACAGAGATCATCTTTGGAGAAGGCGTGGGAATAGGCCCCCAGCAGACACAGATTGGGCAACACGTACTGTTCGGCATAGGTCCATAGTGTGGGGCGTAGGCTGTAAGGCTCATCATCAATTAGCTTGTCACCATAGTAAAGACTGCCTCCAAAGTAGTAATGGCTGTCCTCAAAGCGGTATTCCAACTGCGACATGAAATAGGTGCCGTCCGTCTTCGGACAGAAACGGAAGACGTTGGCGCGTCCCGTGAGTTTATTATAGGAAAGACCATTATAGAGTGAGGCCTGGAAGGTGATGTCCTTATAGTCGTACTTATAGTGCAGCCCCATCGCTGCAAAAGGAAAGGTGGGCACGTAATAGTTGTAGGTGAGGGTAGGGAACCCTCCGCACGAACTATTGGTGAACAAGGAGATGTCTTCGCTACAAAAATAGTCTTCGTCATAGCGTCGGACACCCGCAAAGAGCGAGTGACGATCGTTAATCTGCCAAGTGAAGCCTGCCAGCATGAGGGCGAATTTCTCGTCCCAGCATTCGATGTTCGAGAATATCTGTATGTCGTCAACCAGGGGTGTCTCGTCGTCTGTGTAATGGCTAAGACCACCGATGGAGAACGTGAACTTGCGTGAGAGAGGAATGTTGATAATCGCCTCCAGTTCATTGTGCCAACGGCTGTCCGTGAAGTCGGTCTGCACCTCTGTCTTATAGCTGATTGAGAAAGTAGGACGCCACGAGGTACTGTCACCTTGGGCCATCATGCGACAGCAACCTGCTGTAAGGATTGTCATCAGTATGACGACAGTCTTTAAGATCCGATTCATGTGTCGGTGGTTTCTTGAAATGGGTTGCAAAGGTACGAAAAATTATTTTAATCGGCATCGCTTAATACCGGGAATTTCTGACGGAACAGGTTCAGTTTCTCCATGTCCAGTTCGGCGACTGCCGTAGCCTGACTATCTGCGGGGCAGGAAGCTATAGTACGACCGTAGGCATCCAAAATAACGGAATCGCCAGAGTAGTCAACGCCCGACGTACAGCCCACACAGTTGACACCAACCACATAGCACTGGTTTTCTAGGGCGCGGGCCTTCAACAGTGTCTGCCAAACCTCTCGGCGACTCTTGGGCCAGTTGGCGACGTAGAGTATTGCGTCGTAGTCGCCGTGGTTGCGGCTGAAAACGGGGAAGCGCAGGTCGTAGCAAACTTGTAACAACAGTCTTACACCCCGCCACGTCACTACCACACGCTGCTGACCGGCTACGTAGGTGTCTGCCTCGCCGGCCATGCTGAACAGGTGGTGTTTGTCGTAGTAGTCGTAGGTGCCGTCAGGCCTAACGAAGAACAGACGGTTGCGTGCCAGTCCCTTGTCGTCTCTGAAAGCTACGCTGCCTGCAATGGCAGCTTCTTGCCGGTGAGCCTCGTGTCGCATCCAGTCGAGGATGGTATTGCCATCAGCCAAGGCCCCTTCGGTCATAAAGCCGGTGGCAAACGTCTCGGAAAGCACAAACAGGTCAGAGCCCTGCTGCTGGTTCATCAGCTTGGAAAGCTCCTGCAGGTTCGCTGCTGGCTGTCCCCACTGGATGGCATGTTGTATGATGGCAGTCTTCATCCTTCATTCTTTTATTGTTGAATTCAATTTATCTCTTTGGCATGAGTGATATGCTCTCGTCGCACAACTCACAAACGGTAGCGCGATGAGTAATGAATATCATCGTTTTGTTGGGATAGGTCGTGAAGATTCGGTGGTAGAGTTCACGTTCTGTTTCTTCGTCGAGCGAACTGCTGATTTCGTCAAGCAGGAGAATGTCGCCTCCGTGTAGCAGTCCTCGGGCAATGGCTATGCGTTGCGCCTGTCCCTCGCTGAGCCCGCCGCCTCGCTCGCCCAGTTCGGTTCTGATGCCGTAAGGCAGGTCGAACACAAAGTCGGCGCAGGCGGTATGCAGCACTTGTCGCAGTTCGTCGTTGGTGGCCTCGGGCTTAGCTAATAGCAGGTTGTAGCGGATGGTGCCGCTCATCAGCGTGTTGCCCTGTGGCACGAAGCACGGCTCTCCACCCACCTCAATGCGTCCGCTGGTAGGTTGTAAGAAGCCGAGGATGAGTCGGAACAGGGTAGTTTTTCCAATGCCTGTCTTTCCCATGATGGCAGCCTTTGAACCCTCTTTGAAGTGGTGGGTGAAGTCGCTCAGTATCTCTCGGTCTCCCTTGGCATAGCGGAAGGTCACGTCTTCGAAATGAATGCCAGGCTTCGACGATTTATTCTTGGGGATGATAGGGGAGGGGGCTTCCAGTTCTTCCAGTCGGTCAATGCTGGCGGTGGTGTGAATCACGGACGGTACCATGTTCAGCAGTTGCAGGATGGGGTGTTGAATCATTCCCACCAGTTGCAGGAACGATGTCATCACACCAAACGTGATGGCACCGGAACGCAGTTGCAAACCGCCCCAGACAAAGGCCAGCAGGTAGCCCAGGCTAAATGCAAACCCCATAATGAGCCTTGTTGCCACGGTGAATCTGAGTCGTCGCATGATGTTTCCGCGTAATCGCTGTTGGGTGGAGTCAAGCCGTTCGGTTACCCATTGCTCACTGCCAAGAGAGCGTAGCACGGCATTATACTCCATACCTTCCTGCACCTGCATCTGGATACGGCTCTCGTCTTGTCGGATGTCGAGTGTCATCTGCCGCAACTTGCGGGAAATGCCTTTGCCGAAGGCGATGGCCAAAGGTGTCAGCAACAGCAGTGCCCATGCCAGTCGGGCATCGAACCATCGCATCAGCAGGAAGGCACCGCAGAGCTGTATCGCCGTAATTATCATCTGGGGCAGAGTGTCGGTACAGATGGTGCTCACCTGCTCGATGTCTTTTGACAGTCGTGCATTGACGTCGCCCGAGTGCATGTCTTTTTCGGTAAACAGTTGTCGGCGAAACAGACTGCTGAAGATGCGCAGGCGCAGCGTGTTTGTCTGACGGATGTTAGCCGTTGTCATCATCCAGTAGCTTACCTGTCGCAACACCACGCCGCCCACTACAGTCAGCACTAGTAGCAATACCATCTTCAGCACATCGTCTGCAGAACCCGTGCGGATGGTCTCGTCAATGAAGCGCTTGCTCAGCCACACCATCGTCAGACCGAGCATTACTTGCCCGATGCCTGCCACGATGCGTACTGCTGAGTTCCAGCGGATGCCTATGGAGTTACGCCATAGCCACAAGATGTAATTCATTCTATCACTCCTACTTTTTGCCACTCGGCGGTCATATCAGTCACGTCGGCCTTGGCCTGCTCTTTCGTCACGTCGTACTCTTCGCAAAGCTTTTCAGCCAGGCTGTCTATGGTAAAGTCACCTGAGGCTACTGCTTGTTTCCACAGCCAGGCAGCCGTCTCGTTCAAAGCCAGCAGCTTACCAAAGTTAATGGCACCGAGGCCCTCGCCTACAATCACATTCTCGCCGCACACTTCGCGCAGCACAAATCCTTTCTTTATCTTCATAGTCTTCTGTATATTGCCAATATATATCTTCTGATGGGGCGAAGCCAGAACCAGAGTCTTGCTGCCCGTCTCCTCCACCGGTTGTTCAGGTCGTGTATTTTCTCATCGCTACTCACCACGTGGGTGGCAACTGCCTTGATGTCGCTGAGTGTGCAATGCTCCGTACCTATGATGTTACCATCGCCCATGAGCGTAACGTTGCTTCCGTTGATATGGATGATGCGGTGTACCACATAGCGGCTTCTGTCCACCCATGCCAGTACGATGTCTCCCACCTTCGGCTCCACAGGTTTCTCCAGTATGACGCTCTCCTTGCCGCCGATGATAAACGGTAGCATGCTATATCCGTTTACGGGCAGCACCACACTCATTCCTTCATCTACCAGCCTGATGGCTTCCTCTATGACATCCTTTCCGTTTTTCACTTTTCGTTTTTTACTTTTCTTTGACCTAAAGGTACAAAGCGACCAAGGTCGAGCGCGTTTTTCACTTCTGAATGGCAAAGTTGTGCGGCATCTGCATTAGGCAGGCATTCCAAGTGCCACATCGGTACGTTGGTTGCCAGTTGGTTCTCCGTCCAATGCAGTCCGTCGGCAATGGGCGCATCCCAGCGTTTCCCGCTGATGCTCGCTACAAGCGAGACGTATGCCTGGATGCCGCTTAGCCGCTGTATCTTGTTGTAGGGCGCCTGGCTCAGTACGACGATGGCACCCAAAGGATAGCTGACGTTACGATAGCATGGTGTTTTGCCACTCCAAGGAGAGCCATAGACTATCACTTGCCCTTGATGGCCGATGCGCACCACGGGGTTGTCGTCGTTCAACAGTTCGGAACCCCCGATGTGTTGCAGCCATAGGCTGGCGTGCGTACTCTTGCCTGTACCGCTTGGACCCAGAAACATGTAGCCCCTGCCTTGGTAACTCACTACAGCTGCATGGAACAATACAGTTTTCTTTGATGCAGTGGCCAGTGCGTACAACACCATCAGCGCATTGTCTATGGCCATCTTCGTGTGCAATCCCGTCGTGATGAGGCTTCCTTTGCGATAGTCTGCACTACAGACTAAGAAACCTGCTGTCTGTTGCCACCAGCGAAATTCAAACACGGGTCTGCCGTCTTGCGTCTTGCCACAGATGATTTCCTGGCCCTCGTCCTCCTGTCTCGTCTCCTCCGTATAAGCCGGAGCTTCACCGCTATCGATAGTCAGCGTAAAGACTACGTCACCACTGTCGCTACACCTGAACGGTTCGTAGTTTTGCATCAGGGTCAGATGGGCAGGCTCTGTCATCACGCTGAATATGTGTTCGGCTACTTGATAGTATCTTGTTGCTTTCATCCTTGGAAGTCTCTTAGCGATATTTTCCTATATTCAAATATGTGTAGGCAGTGTCTTGAAAAAGACTAATAACGCTTGCAAAATTACGAATAATCCATAAAACCACCAAATTTATTTGCTTTTTCACTCTAAAAGTATTACCTTTGGATGCAATTTTGGTGACTACGCTGATATGAGATACAAAGACCTGTTTATTGATTTCGACGATACCTTGTACGATACTCACGGAAACGCCGTGATAGCATTGGACGAGACTTTCGGGGTGTTCCACCTAGAAAGGTATTTCCCCGACCCACAAGTGTTTTACGACGCTTATTGGTGGGCAAACATAGATTTGTGGGGACGCTATTCGAAAGGGGAGATTACCCGCGATTTCCTGATTGTGGAACGTTTCCGTCGTCCGCTCAGCGAAGGTAAGGGGCTGGAAATCACGGAGGCGCTGTGTCTGGAGATGAACAAGGTGTTCCTCGACTTCTGTTCATCGAAACCAGGGGTTATTGAGGGTGCCCACGAGCTGATGGATTATCTGAAGGGTAGGGGATACCGGATGCACATGACAAGTAACGGATTCCATGAGGTGCAGTACAAGAAACTGGCCGCTTGTGGATTGCGCGACTATTTCGATACGATTATCCTGAGCGAGGATGCTGGGGCTAACAAACCCTCAACAGCCTTTTTCGACTATGCTTTACGCCAGTCGGGTGCATCTCGCGAAACCACTTTGATGATAGGTGACAACCTACAGACTGATATCCTCGGTGCTCTTCATGCAGGCATTGATGCCCTGCTTTTCAACCGCTGGGAGGTAGATGTAGATGAGGCTCCGCAGACTCCCACTTATGTGGTGTCAAGCCTGCGCGAGATTATTCATCGGAATCTTTTATAATAACCCTCGTTTATTTTGTATCATATTTAACTAAAGTAGAATGATGGATAAAATAGTTTTCATTACAGGTGCCACAAGCGGCATAGGACTGGCTTGTGCAAGAAAGTTCGCTGCGAATGGCGACAAGTTGATACTGACAGGCAGGAACGAGTCGCGACTGGCTGAAATCAGAAAGGAGTTGATGCAGAAAGGTACGGAGGTGCTGACGTTGGCATTCGACGTAAGAGACCGCGAGCAGGCTGCAAGGTTTATGGACGACCTGCCTGCTGAGTGGAAGAATATCGACGTACTGGTGAATAATGCAGGACTCGCCTTGGGTTTGGAGCCTGAATATGAAGGTAACCTTGATGATTGGGAAACAATGATTGATACGAATATCAAGGGACTGCTGACCATGACTCGCTTGATAGTACCAGGTATGGTGGAGCGCAATAGCGGACACGTCATCAATGTAGGTTCTGTGGCTGGCGATGCTGCTTATGCTGGCGGCAATGTGTATTGTGCCACGAAGGCTGCTGTAAAGGCTTTGTCTGACGGACTTCGCATTGATGTGGCTCATACGGCTATTCGTGTCACGAACCTCAAACCCGGACTTGTCGAGACCAACTTCAGCAACATCCGTTTCCATGGTGACAGTGAACGGGCTGCCAATGTTTATAAAGGTGTCAAGCCTTTGACAGGCGATGATATTGCCGATGTTGCCGTTTACGCAGCCAATGCCCCTGCTCATGTCCAGATAGCCGAGGTGCTTATCCTGGCTACCCATCAGGCCAGCGGTAGTGTCATATCGAGAAAATAGTTTTTCAAAACTGATCGTATGTTTGACATCATAGACGCCACAGGTGCGGGCGACAAAAGAGACCCCCGTATGCGTAACGTAGAGGCAGAGATGATTAGGAGTCATGAACTATGTCTGAAAATCTCGTCCAAAAAACCTACAGATCCTGATTACAAGAGTCTGCTGGAAGAACTGTTCCAATGCGAGATTGACGACAGTGTAGCCATTGTCTCTCCTTTCTATTGTGATTGCGGATGCCGGATGACTATCGGGAAGAATGTGACCATCAACAAAGGGGCAACGATACTCTCTCCCGGCAAGGTGGTGATAGAAGACAACGTACTGATTGGCCCGGAGGTTAAGATTGCGACGGTTGACCACGACCTGTACGACAGGCACAACCTTTTCCATTTCGGCAAGGTGACGATAAAAGAGAATGCGTGGATATGCATTGGTGCCATTATATGTCCAGGTGTAACCATTGGCAAAAATGCCGTCGTTGCCGCAGGTGCTGTAGTGACGAAGGATGTACCCGACAATGTGGTGGTTGGCGGCAACCCTGCCCGAATCATCAAGAAACTGGCTCCGCAAGAAGAGGTGTGACTTGAAACCACGTTTCTTTGACAGCTTTCCATTAATTATTGTCAGTTTTTTCATCGGATTGCGAAATAATTGCAAAATAAGTTGTATATTTGCACTCGGTTTTAATAACAATCAATATGGCAAATACAGCATCAATGCCCACAGAGGGCCAGCTCTTGGTCAACATCGAAGACATGTCACTGTTGAAGGACATCAAAAAAGCTATTAGTATGGTCAAGGGCGTAGGGAAAATCACTATGCCGCGCCGCCGCATGACTTCATACGAGCGTTCGCTCGACGACGAGCGCAACGGTCGTGTCAACCACTACGAGAACAGCGAGGAGTTTTTCAAGAAAATGGGCATCTGATGGCTTACAAGATTTCCACCACCCACCAGTTCGAGAAGGACTTGAAGCGTTGTATCAAGCGTGGCTATCCGATGGATGAATTCCGCACCGTCATCCAGCTGCTCGAACGCGACGGAAGACTGCCCGAAGTCTATCGCCCACACATGCTCCACGGTGACCGACAAGGCCAATGGGAGTGTCATATCCAGCCCAACTGGCTGCTGATTTGGAAGCAGAAGGGCAACGAGCTGGAACTTCTGATGCTTAACACCGGCACACACTCCGACTTGTTCGGCAAGAACAGGAGGTAGTATATATAAATTATGTGTAACATCAAAACAGAGAAGCCAATGGATGGATAAAAGATATTTGAGCGTTCCCGTTAATCGGGAAGCGGCTTAAGCCTAAGGGCTAACAAAAAAAATGGAAGAACGTCCACTTTTGATTCTTGTCATCTGATAATTGGGGAATTAGAAGATACGTAGCAAGAACTGAAGTAGATGGTTCACGCCGCTCGGCGTGGGCATTTACTCGTTTAAGCTACATAGGTTATCCCCAATACCTCAGATGACGTAAGCGAAGTAAATTGCTCACGTTTTTCATACAAGAATGTACTATATAGTAAAAGGAATCACCAACTTAAAAGCAATATCATTATGTTTATAGAAAAAGTTCATCCACATAAAGCCGATTATCATGGTGATGTACGCACCCTAATTACTGGTTTATCTTTCCAATGCCCTAATGATTGGGAAGCGATTCTTAATTCCTTGGACGAGGAAAGTGATTTGACCCTTAGAAAAGAGCCAGATAATCCTCATGACAAGTATGCCATAGCTGCTTATCTTGGCGATAGGAGAATAGGATATGTTTCCAAGGATGACAACTGTTCTATCTATATGTTTGTAGGGGAAGAACCAGTTGCTTGTAAAGTAATAGACAAATACAAAGCTTCATTTAAAATTTCCTTTGAGCATCCTAAACAGTTATACGAACAGTTCACACCAGAGCAAATCTTCCAGCTCCAGCCTGATTGCAATTACAAGGGCTATGATAACAAATTGCCTTCTTATGAAATTCCTGTCTTAGATATTGACAACAATCACTACGATTGGTATGAAGATACCATCTTAATGCCAAATATGGAAAAGTGGATTGTTGATTTTAATAGGAAATTCGTTTCAAACAAAATCGAGTTGGTCTGCCGACAATCACCAGATGGGAAATTCTATTATTACCTTCCGTATCTGAACTGGGACATAGCTGAGGTAAGGTCGCAAGAAATCTGCGAAGAACTTGAAAGATTGGGAATAGGGATCGGCCTTGTAGATGTTGCGACTATTACCTATCAAGATACCATAGTAGCCGATATTAAAGTAGCTTTGCGCAAGGATTATTCTGGAATATCTGCTATGTCATATTTCAGAATGAAGAGAGAAAACAAAGATTTTAACTTTGTATATGAACTCCCTAAAGAGAACAAAGTTCTCTCTATATCAGAAGAAGTGTTTGCCAAATTCATAAATGAGAATATTGGTTGTGACGTTTTAAGTTCGCCTAACTCTTCATGGAAATACGACACTACAGATTTTCTTGGCGATGGGGCAGAAGTTTACGAAACCTATATTTTCAAAAAACGTATTTTGGAGAATCCCAAATGCAATGAGATTATAGCCAACGTCGTTAGGGGTAAAAGCGTGAATTTTAGCCTAGATATTAAAATGAACAAGAAAGAGATTTTCGATTTTGTGTATCGATACAAAAAGCAGTTCATCCCTGATTACACATTAGCCAACTGTAAGAAAGAATATGGTAAAGAACAGTTCTCAATCTTCACAGAAGGGATTAGTCCTTCTCTTGATATTAGGTTCCCATTTATGGGAGACCCCTGCTCTATAACGTTTTACACCTCTTTTTGCAACAAAGCATATATCGATAAGAAAAAATCCCAAAAGAAAATCCTCACTCTTGAAAAGTAATTTTAGAAAATCGTCAAAACTGAATTTTTGTCAACAAGGTCAATTCTAATTAAGAAGATTGGTAATAACAAACGGTGATATTGAACTTATGGAAGATAATAAGAAATATATAGCGCATAAAGGTTTTTCTATTGCTGCAACTGCTGAGTTGCCCGTTGGGACAACCTCTATCGAGACACGGCATGAAGTAGCCCCAGGATGGAACGCGGATAACACCATGTTTGAGCCTTGTGTCTGCTTTTGGGATACAGGAGCTACTTATTGTGGTGTATCAGATGCTTTAGCTGATAAATGGGGATTAGAGAATCTTGGAGATGTTAAAACGTTCTATGCTAATGATGATTATGAGGTAACACCATCATACGCTATTACTTTGCGGTTTGCAGATGGTTCAAAACACATGATCACAGCCTCACGGCAATACATGTCAGGGGTGGATATAACCATAGGTCTATCACTTATATCTGATGGAATCTTCACACTCATGCCAACGGCAAATCACGGTTCAATCTTCACTTTTGAAATACCTCAAAACCACAACGACATATATGAGTTTTTAAGATGACTAGAAAAGAACTCATTGAAAAATTGCAGAACATAGAAAAGGATGTGAAAGAGATTAAGGAATATCTTTCGTAGAATGAGGCAGGATCGGATAAACATGTATATTTTCCATTAGCAGCAGAACTTGACTTCAAATTAGATTATACGTTAGATGATTTATACAGAGAATTTGGAAGCAAGGTGTCATTAGCACGTCGATTAAAGACGGCTCTCCAAAAACGAAACATCAACACATTGGAAGAGTTTCTGTCACTTTCTCCAGGCGAACTCTTAGAATTGGAAAATGTTGGCTATGATACATTGCTTCGCACTAAAAAAGCTCTGAGCAAGTTGGGAGTTGCATGGTGAGTTAACAAGCAAATGACAATTAGATTCCAAACAATTGAGGCTGAAATCGAACTAAATTCAATTACTACTATAGCTAAGCATAATAATATGGATTATGAAAGACTTAAATAAATCTACATTCGGGTCATATCTCCTATCGTATTTTTGTATGAAGATTGATGCATTAACTTATGGAGAAAACATGACTGACAGGGAAATATCTCTGTTCATACATGAGTATATACATTATCTTCAAAGCTTTACTACGATATATGGGCTAGAACGCATAAACTCGGAACTATCCGTATTAGCAAACCTGGTTGACTGGTTACGGATATCAGCGAACTCTCGTGTAACTATTCCTTTGCCAGAAGACGTTCTAAATACAGTAGTTCGTAATAATGCCTTAATAAGTAACCTTGTCTGGGGTGATACGGATGATATTAGCCATCTTCATATAGTTAAGGTAGATAGTGATTATTTCCAGATAGACGAAAAACGACAAGTTGAATCCATTAGTTTGTCGTACAGAAACGAAAACGGCCTTGATGGCACTTGCACTTTTGGCGCACGTGAGATATATGAAGGAATGGCGTATATGATAGAGCAATTCATTACAAAAGATTATGAAGAGTCGCCCGATCACCCATACAGTACTGCAATAAAAGTTGCAAATTTCATTTACCCACAATTATTAGATGACCGACGCAATATACTGGTGCTCTGTGACAAGGCTTTAATGTCATCAAATCCTGGAGCAGAGTATGTAAATATACTTAGATGGCTCAAACAAGTACATTTTTTGCCTTCTACGCCAGACGAACTATTCTATTTCCTTGACTATAATTGGGAAACTTTCGACTTAAATGAGAAAGCTGGAGTTTTAGACACATTTATAAATCGTATTGAATTTGTTAGAAGCAATTTGCATTCTTTGTTACAAGACGAACGCTTTGCGGATTACCACAAATGGTTAGATGTCATTTTTGATTATGCGATAGACTTAAGGAAAACAGAGCCTATGTTTTGGCTTGACATTGTCGACAACGGATATGTAAAGGATAATTTATACTTCCACGCAATATTACATTTTGCTGGCAGCCCTCTCATTGAAACCGTAAAGCACGAATACTTCACTGTGGATCCAGAAGGTAGCGATAGTGAAAGCATGCCTTTTTTAAAAGTCTTTCATCAAATATATAAGGTGTTAGTAGAAGGCAAAACTCAATGTGAGTTGATGCCTTGGTGTAACAACAGCCCTAATGTCGTTAGAATTGATGAAACATGCTATAAATGTCCGTGGAAGCATAAAGAAACCAATGGAGAGTTATGCCCCTTTAAATCAATATGGCAACACTGGGGACTTGATGATGTTGAAATCATGAAGTAGCTTTTGTAAATCCACCACGACTCCCCTCGATAAAGTGAATAGCGTGAGGATTATATGATGCATATTATCCCTATATGCATATTGTTCGCCCATCCAAAGGGAGATTATTAAACTGTTTCTGCACCTATTTTTGTATGTACATACAGGGTATATCACATAACTCTAAAATAGAGTGCTTTTTATGCGTCATGCCTTCTTGCGAAGGACACTACCGCAAAGGCGATATGGATTAGCAATCCATTGAACAGATTCCGCAAAGTCATTGTGACGATACGGAGGAACGCCTCTGTATCTGCTGCCCATTACTGGGATTGCAGATTTCATTTCTCATTTGTGGATGTTTAATCCTTACTGGTGAATTCATCTGCCAGTCTTTTGTCTTTTCTTTATACTCCTTGTCTCCTATGTTCTTTCTCAGAATGTTCAGAGCGCCGTTTTGGTCGGCATTGATATATCGTCCTGTACTACTTAGGAACAATCCACGCTTCTTACGCACACCTGCGTAATGCTCATGGTGTCCTATTTCTTCCATTGCCAAGGCATCACATTTTGATGTGTGCCCCTCTTCCTGTTCCACATATTCTATGCCAGCCATGACACACTTATACTCCAACTGGGATTGTAACATGTAAAAGGGAATCTGCACGAACTTTTGATTGTTCTTCTTGCCAATATTCACTTCTTGTTTCCACCCTTTATTCCGTCCAACTACTAATTTCCCGATTTTTTGTTCTATCAGCATGTCAACGATGGCTCTACTGGTGGTATGCATAAAGGTGTCTATATAACGGTTCCGCTTGTCGTACATCGCCGTCATTCGCTTTGTACCCTTTTCAATGCCCTGCTTCGACTTGATGCTGGTATAGTGGGCAAGTTTCTTGTTGAAGTTTTGGTTATAGCTCTTTAGAACTTTCCCACTAAATATATAACAACCCTTGGGTGTAACGACCGTAGCTAAGTTGTCTATACCAAAATCAATAGCAGCTACCCTGTCCTTTGTTACATCTGCCGGATGTATTTTTGTCTTATAAATCACTTCAACGGTCATATAACCCTTGAACGGA
Source organism: uncultured Prevotellaceae bacterium (assembly GCA_902770635.1). Taxonomy (GTDB): domain Bacteria; phylum Bacteroidota; class Bacteroidia; order Bacteroidales; family Bacteroidaceae; genus Prevotella. The sequence continues at coordinate 22,361 of CACXTX010000031.1, forward strand.
AGAATGCGTATCTGCTTACATCCTTCGAGAATCTGTTGCTTATACTGTCCCCATTGTGGTATCGGAATCTTCACATTAGGAATGCCATGTAAGGTGATATTTCCATGTATATCAATTATGCAATCGTGTTTGTAACGAATCTGAAGCAAGTTCATACTGTTCCTTCCTAAGAAATGAGGGAACTCCGGCTTGGCTTTAAACTCTTCTGGATGTATCTTCCACTTCTTAATAGCTGCAAAGAACGAATCTTTTTCATTGCATACCTGTTTGATTACACAGTCAGCAATAGCATCACGCAGCAACCTGTAATTAACATTCCCCTCAAGATTAGTGATTTCCTTCATGTGCTCTCTCAAATCGAAATGCCTCATCCATACGCCTTCTTCTTCCCCCTTTTTCTTTAATTCATAGAGGGATTGATTATAGAGGTCTTTACTTATTCTGCAAAGAACTTCTACTTCTGGGATGGACTTAATACGAAAACGTTTTGCAAGCTGAATCATCTTATGCAAGAATTTTGCTGCAAATATAGTCAAAAAATTCCAATATATATCATATGAGAGCATGAAATATGGTTAAAAGAATAGCTATTTCATGGAAATCAGGGGACGTTCTCTGATCTGTTGGGCAACTGACAAACAGGAGGACATCGAAGTAACGGCCAAACTCTTTATAACAACCTATAAATCCCGAGGCGAAACGATATCGTTCTCGGGATTTTTTATGTCGGTTGACCTACGCTCTTTCTCCTCCTTTCAAGGCAAAGCTGATGCAAGCTTCGCTATGCGCTTGCTTCGATTGTCGGTTGACCCCCGATTTTTCCCGTTTCACTCACATTGTTATTATACATCGCGCGGGAAAGCCGTATCTTTGCAACGTAATTTAGCAAAGAATGATATGAACATCAAGAGATTCATTGACCGGCCGCTGCTGTCGATTGTCATCAACGTGATGGTGGTGGCGGTGGGTATCATCGCACTGACGCGACTGCCGATTGAAAAATTTCCCGATATTGCGCCGCCAACGGTCTATCTGTGGGCGAGCTATCCGGGTGCGAGTGCTGAGACGGTGCAAAACCGCGTGGTGCAGGCACAGGCACAGTTGCCTGCCGAGGTGAGCGTTTTACTCCTTCCCCTCAACAGGTACTATGAAGCCGTTGAGGCGACGCACGTTTGCGAGACTCCTTGGATTGTAGTTCTATAATTATAAGGAATGGTGACGTTTCACGATTCATCGTAAAAGAGCAGAGGAAATATAAAAAGTGCTAAATCATCGGGCTTTTTGGCTGAAATAGTATAGTGCTATCAACTATTATGCGTATATTTGCCAAATAAAGCAGAGGATAATATGAACGGTTTTACTTTCGGCCCTGCGGGAGGCCGCGGATTGTCCCGTAAAAGAGGAACCCAGGTGATGCTGGCAGGACGGACGGCATTTCTGCCTAACGAAGATGTGCCTTGTGTAAGGCAAATGCTGACGATGAGGCAGATAAAAGCTATTCCCAAGGACAGGTTTTCCGTATCGCTGGAAGTGAGCTCGACACCAAAGGCAACAACTGGGCCTGTCAAAAAAGGATTCAGGCAGTCGCCCAAAAGCAAAACGCAACGGATAAGGCGACAGGCCCATCCAGCCAAAAGGTTCAGTGCCATCCGCTTCGTACGGAAAGAAACGAGTTCTATTGCAGTAGAAAGTGAGGATACTAAACTGTACAAAACTTTAATCAAGTTGGCAAAGCAGACGATGAAAACCGCTGACGATATGTATGATGTAAGTCGCAGGCTCCGTCGCAATCCTGGCGGTGACCCACCGAGCAGCGACATATTCTATAAGCCTATTGATGAGGGTAAATTGTCGGACTGTATCAAGAAAATCATTGTCAACATCTTCGGTGACGGCGACAAAGGAAAGATTTGCGACAGAGAGATAAAACTGGTTGAGTTTTGCCTCATGATGCATTACTATTTCATACGCATCAAAATTCTGAAGAACACTTCGCGTCAACCGTTTTGCGACTATCTGGAAAAATATGTGTTCCCGGACGAATCGAAGTTCACCTCAAAGACGTTTAACAACTATGCAAACGATGACCATTATAAAAAGTTTGCCCCTATCTTCACTGATGAAAGTCGCCTGTACATCAATTTCAAGTTTCATCCGACACCAGATGGGACGCTCAAGGACTTTTTCCACGAGATAGGCTGTTTTTTCTACAATTCACCTTACTTTGATGAACTAAGGGATATGCAAAAAAACATCGACAATTTCAAGATATAAGCCCTGTATAAAGGCTTTCCCAAATAATCTACTCAACAGAGGTCTCTTGGCAGGGCCTCTGTTTTTTTTCTAAATCAAAAGTGGCTTTTTTCCAATGGCAGGTAAGGTATTCAGGAAACAGCTAAATTTGCACCGAAAGATCCTGAAATTGGAATATGACGGTTAGAGTAAGAGATTCATAAAGAACTCATGTTGGTCTCATAAAGAACTCATGTTTGCAAATTAAACCGCCGATTTTTGATAACTTATTGACTTTCAGTAATGATTATAGCCATTATTTTGGAGAGGTTACGAATTAGTTACATACAGGAGTCCGAAATTCTCCACGATTTGCGTAAACATCAATAACTCTTTATCGACCTCATTTGCGGGTACAAAATTACAAATAATTATTGAACAAAACAAACTTTTAACACAAATTCTTCAAAACTGTATAATAAATTATTGCTGGTATAAATTATTGCTGTCAGATAAATAATTAACTTAATTGGCACTATGACATAATGTCATATCTTTGCAAGACATCTTAGCAGATTCATATTTGGCACATTATTTGTTCTGTAATATGTAGTACCATTGTCTTGTATCATAAGAGAGAATGGTCAGTGTTAGTTAAGCCCCAAAGGGGAGAGTATTAATTGCCTTCGTGGCCTAAAAAAGTTGAGTATGAAGAAATATCAAACTCCAACATTGGTGGCCCAAAGCACTGTGAAGATGGCAGATTGTCGTCCTAACAGAAGGCCTTGTGGCAGACCATGCAATCCTCCAGGACCTGGCGGACGCTAAAAGAAGTCAGACGATATGCAATAATATCGTCTGACTGTTATTTTATATATGAAATACTATCAAATCAAACCAGATGTTATCTTCCGTAATTACGGAGACTTCGGTTATATAACAGACAACCGTAATTTCGGATACCATTTTTCCAATACATCATATGTGTTGGGAGATAAAATCGTATCTGAAAGTGGTGCCGTTATATTGTCTTGCCTTGAAAAAAAGCCTCTCTCACTACACGAAATCGTGGATAGGGCAATGAATGAATTTGTTGATGTCGATATAAATCAGTTGAGATGTGATGTTGAAGCATTACTACAGTCTTTGTCAGAAGCTGGTTTTATTATAACTGGCGAATCGGAAGACGAATGTAGAGCAAATTCTTGTTGCTCTATTCCACACGAAGTCGGAAATAAATCAATAGGAGTAAATGCAACCAATAATTCAACAATTACGACTCAAACTTTTTTTGAGAAGAGATTTGGTGACAATCCTTTTCCCGTTAGCGTTCATATAGAGATAGTGAGTAAGTGTAACGAGCGATGTGTCCATTGTTATATTCCTCACGAATATAAAAATCAAGTCATGGCTCCAGTCATGTTCTTTGATTTGATTAAACAATGCCAAGATCTGAAAATTCAGCATGTTACAATTAGTGGTGGTGAGCCTATGTTACACCCACAATTCAGGGAATTTCTTAGAAGTTGTAGGGAGTGCGACATGTCTGTCAATGTTTTATCAAACCTTACTCTGCTTGATGATGACATCATTGAGGAAATGAAACGAAATCCACTTCTTGGTGTTCAAACCTCCATTTATTCAATGAAACCAGAAATACATGATGCAATTACTAATTCAAAAGGTAGCCTCTCCAAAACTATGAATGGCGTCATGCGTCTTGTTAAGCAAGGCATACCTATTCAGATAAGTTGTCCAATCATGAAAACCAATTTTGACAGCTACAAGGAGATTAAAGTGTGGGCCGCTCAATATAATGTTTCTGTTGGATATGACTACACGCTAATTGGACAGTATAATGGTGGAACCTCGAATCTTCTCTACCGCCTAAGTGAAGAAGAAGTGGAACAAGTAATTATCGATGAACTTACTACAAACGATAATTATAAGAGTGAATTATTAAGCGAAGCATCTGATAATAGGAAGAAGACACCAGATGACTATATTTGTAGTGTCTGCAATTCGTCAATCTGTGTGGCACAAAACGGTAATGTTTTTCCATGTGCGGGTTGGCAGGGATATATATTAGGTAATTTAGCAGATAATTCATTGGCAGATATTTGGTATCACTCAGGTAAAGTGGGTTATCTTCGCAGTCTGAAACGTAAGGATTTCAAGGAATGCGA
>CACXTX010000032.1 GCA_902770635.1 uncultured Prevotellaceae bacterium
ACAGGAAGAGGAACGTCAGGATGGCAAAGACCTGCAAGAAGCTCTTGACGAGGTACTTCTTGTCGTTGACCAGCGTCCACTTTGCCAGTTTTCCGAATCGGCTGATATTAAACTGTATCATAATTGTTATTCTGTTATTATGTCTAAAACCAGTTATTATGTCCTAAATCTTACCCTCGTTGACGGCGTTGAACAGCAACTCCAGATTGACCTGTGTCTCAGGACTGCCGGCCTTGCGAGGCGCTACGACGGCATTTCCCTGCAAAGAGGGTTCGGCATAGAGCACATCCTGCATCTGGTCGGGCGTGCGATATTCGAAGGTATATTTCTCCTGAATCTCAGCTACCGAAGCATTGAGCAACAACTTCTGGGGCGAGAGGATGAGGATATGGTCCAGCAACGACTCGACATCGTGTACCTGATGGGTGGAGATGATAAGTGTACGGTCTTCCGTCATGTGTTGGGCAATGACCTTACGGAACTGCGACTTCGAGGGAATATCCAGTCCGTTGGTGGGCTCGTCCATCAGCAAGAGCTTGGTATTCGTGGCGAGTGCGAACGACATGAACACCTTCTTCTTCTGACCCATCGAGAGCGCATTGAGTTTCAAGTCGGTAGTCAGTTCAAAGTCCTTCAGACAAGCCTCTAGAACTTCCATACTGAACTGGGGATAGAACGGACGATTGATCTTGACATACTCGCTGAGCGACATTGCAGGCAGGTCGAACTCCTCAGGCACGATGAATATCTCGCTCAGCACTTCAGGCTTCCTCAACTTGGTCTCGACACCGTCGAAGCTCACACTGCCCTTCTTGGGGCGAAGCAGACCACTGATGAGGTAGAGCAGCGTCGATTTGCCCGTACCGTTCTTGCCCAGCAAACCATAGATGTTGTCTTGTTTCAACTCAAGACTGAAATCGTCGAATACCAGATGTTTTCCTCCGGCATACTTGAAACTGATGTTCTTTACTTCTATCATAATTCTAACGTTTTAATTTATCGTGTATCGGTGTACTACTTTAATAGTACACTGCAAAAGTAGGGTTTTTCCGAATACCTTCCAAATTTTTTCGATATTATTTTTCGTTTTAACGCATATTTAACATTTCCACCTTATATAATATAATGAGGAAAAAAGCCTGATGATGGACTGACAAGCATTCGATTCCTTTTTCTACAACCCCTCATTGCATTTCCTTTTTCCTTAGTAAAATTTTCAATTGCAGGCTTTGGTATGTACATTGCAGGCTTTGCAATGTACGTTGCAGGCTTTGCAATGTACGTTGCAAACTTTGCAATATAAAATTTCCAATATGGTACGGAGAAAAAAAATACCTATATGCAAGAGTCAGGACTCAAGATATAGGCAAGAGATACGGGCAAGAAAGAGTTATCCTCGCTGGTCGGCGCCCCACATCATCTTCTCGCGCAGAGTATGGAAGTACTTGGTGCCTGCTCGTTTGATAACCCTGACGCGATAAGGCGCCTTGCGAATGGTCAGACGGGTGGACTCAGGCAGATTCTCAGAACGTCCGTCAAGGGCAACCAGGAAATTGTGCGTCCTGCTCTCCACCGTCAGTTTAATCTCTGAGTCTTCAGAGAACACGATAGGTCGCACATTAAGAGAATGGGGAGCCACTGCCGTCAGCGAGAACACATGAGTGCCAGGAACGATGATAGGTCCTCCGTTGGAAAGGGAATAGGCCGTAGAGCCTGTCGGCGTGCTAACTATCAGTCCGTCAGCCTGATAGGTCGTCACATAATCACCATTAACGGTGACGTGAATGCTAATCATCGAGGCATTGTCACGCTTCAGGATAGCCACGTCGTTCAATGCACAATTGTAGCCCTGAATGGCTTTCCCCTCTGTCTCCACACGAATCACCGAACGGGTATCTACCGCATAGTCGCCCTCGTACAACGCATCAATGGTATGTTCTATCTCCTGGGCATTCACATCGGCCAGGAATCCCAAGCGTCCTGTGTTGATTCCCAAGATGGGTACCTGCTTGTCGCCCACCTTGCTGGCAGCACGAAGGAAAGTACCGTCACCTCCCATCGAGAGGACGAAATCGGCTTCAAACTGTCCTCCATCAAAGACACGAACACCCTCAATAGGTAATTTCCGACCTGTGGTGAGGAAGTTATAAAATTCCCGTTCAATATACACATCAGCCTGTCTGGCTGCAAGACAAGCCAGCAGGTTCTGGATGGATACCGATTTCTTGGGCTGGTACAAATTGCCGAAGATGGCGAAACGTAGTTTTCGTGAACTCATAAAAAATATCGCTTATTTAGCCGTTTATTCACAAAGTTTTTGTATCTTTGCGCTTGCAAAGATAATGATTTTTAGTGAAACACATTAAAACGAATCAACAAAAAATGACAAAACTAAGTGTAAATATCAATAAGGTAGCCACTCTGCGTAATGCCAGAGGAGGCAACAACCCCAATGTCCTGAGTGTTGCTCGCGATGTGGAACTGTTTGGCGGACAAGGCATTACCGTACACCCAAGACCAGACGAGCGCCACATCCGCTATCAGGACGTACGCGACCTGAGACCTCAGATTACTACTGAGTTCAACATCGAAGGCAACCCCATCGAATCGTTTACTGAGCTGGTATTGGAAGTGGTGCCCACACAGGTGACATTGGTGCCGGACGGACACGACCAGATAACCTCTAACCACGGGTGGGACACGATAGAAAACCGTTCGTTCCTGACGGACATCTGCAAGACTTTCAAGGCTGCAGGCATCCGTACCAGCATCTTCGTAGATGCCGACCCCAGAATGGTAGAGGGGGCCAAAGCGTGTGGAGCCGACCGCGTAGAGCTTTACACAGAACCATACGCCTCTGGTTATCAGGCTAATCGAGAGCAAGCCATTGCTCCGTTTGTAGCCGCTGCAGAGGAGGCTCGTCGTGTAGGACTGGGACTGAATGCAGGTCACGACCTGTCGTTAGAGAACTTGGCTTACTATCATCAGCAGATTCCTTGGACTGACGAGGTCTCGATAGGTCATGCCCTTATCTGCGATGCCCTGTATCTGGGACTCAAGGAGACTATCAAGCAATACTTACAAGCATTAAAATAAGACTATGAAAAAGGTATATGTATTCTTAGCAGACGGCTTCGAGGATGTCGAGGCCCTGATTCCCGTTGACGTACTGCGTCGTGGTGGTGTTGAAGTAACAACGGTGAGCATCTCAGACTTCCCCTTGGTGCAGTCGGCTCACGGTGTGAACATCGAGGCAGACATCATGTTCGAGCAGGGCGACTTCACGGATGCCGACTTGCTGTTCCTGCCTGGCGGAATGCCTGGTGCGTCTAACTTGTTTGCCCACAAGGGGGTGTGTAAAGCAGTAGTTGACCAGTTTGCTGCTGGCAAGAAAGTAGCTGCCATCTGTGCCTCACCAGCTGTAGTGCTCGCTCCATTAGGAATTCTGAAGGGCAAGAAAGCCACCTGCTATCCTGGCTTTGAACAGGCATTGGAAGATGCTAAATATACAGGCGACCTCGTAACGGTTGACGGAAACGTCACTACGGGTGAGGGACCTGCTGCAGCCTTCCCCTTTGCCTATGAACTGCTGGCTCAGTTGGTTGACCAGAAGACAGCCGACCAGATAGCCGAAGGAATGCGCTTTGCTCATCTAATGAGTAATGAGTAATGAGAAATTATGATTACTCTTTAGGATGGACTATGTGATTATTGTGGCAGGGGGGAAAGGCCTGCGCATGGGGAGCGACATTCCCAAGCAGTTCCTGCCCATAGGAGGGAAGCCTGTGCTGATGCGAACCATCGAACGCTTCAGGGAATACTCCCCCACTCTACAGATTATCCTGGTACTGCCCAAGGCCCAGCAAGACTATTGGCAGCAATTGTGCGAGGAATACGATTTCAGGGTTGAGTATCAGTTGACTGATGGTGGCGAGACACGCTTCCATTCCGTACAGCACGGACTGGCACTCATCCCCGACGATGCTGAAGGGGTGGTGGGTGTACATGACGGAGTGCGTCCCTTCCCCTCTATAGACGTCATCCGCAACTGCTACGAAACCGCACGCACAGCAAAGGCGGTGATTCCTGTCATTCCCGTTGTCGAAACGGTGCGCCACCTAAAAGGCGAGACCTCCGAGACAGTACCCCGTGGCGACTATCGTCTGGTACAAACTCCCCAGACGTTTGATATACAATTGCTTAAGAGTGCAAACCGTCAGCCCTACAACGACGGTTTTACAGACGACGCCTCTGTAGTAGAAGCTTTTGGCTTCGACATCACCCTCGTGGAGGGCAATCGTGAGAATATCAAGATAACGACACCTTACGACATGAAAATAGCTGAAGTGCTGATAGGATGAACGACATCTTGCAACAAGACATACAATACTTGCCAGGCGTTGGGCCGTCGCGCAAGAAGATGCTCAGTGAGGAACTGGGCATTGTAACGTATGGCGACTTGTTGCAGTATTATCCCTATAAGCATGTGGACCGCAGCCGGCTCTATTCCATCCGCGAACTGACGGGCGAGATGCCTTTTGTACAAGTAAAAGGCCACATACTCAGCTTCGAGACCTTCCAGATGAGTGCCCGAAAGGAACGAGTAGTAGCCCACTTCACAGACGGATCAGGCAAGGTGATGGACCTCACGTGGTTCAATGGTGGGAAATATGCCAAGCAAAACTATACCATTGGCAAGGAATATATTGTCTTCGGACGACCTAATGTCTTTAACGGACGCATCAACGTGACCCATCCAGACATGGATGCTGCCGACAAACTGGAACTATCGGCAATGGGTATGCAGCCCTACTACAACACGTCGGAGAAGATGAAGAAGACGGGACTGAACTCACGCTCTATAGAAAGGTTGACCAGAACACTCCTTGACGTACTGAAGGAACCGCTTCCAGAAACTCTGCCCGATTTCATCACAGAGAAACTGCATCTGATGAGTCGTGACGAGGCACTACGAAAGATACACTACCCACAGAATGCCAAGGAACTGGAGCGGGCTCGCGTCCGTCTGAAATTCGAGGAACTTTTCTACGTTCAACTGAACATATTAAGATACGCCAGCGACCAGCGACGCAAATATAGAGGCTACATCTTCACGAAGGTAGGTGACAACTTCAACAATTTTTATAAAGAAAACCTGCCTTTCCCCCTGACAGAAGCCCAGAAGCGGGTTATCCGGGAGATTCGCAAGGACATGGGTAGCGGAAGACAGATGAACCGATTGCTGCAAGGTGATGTAGGTTCAGGGAAAACCCTCGTGGCTCTCATGTCCATGCTCATCGCATTGGACAACGGCTACCAAGCCTGCATCATGGCTCCTACGGAAATTCTGGCAGAACAACATCTGCAGACAATCATGAATTTCCTGAAAGGCATGAATATTCGTGTGGCCCTGCTGACAGGCATCGTGAAAGGTAAGAAGCGACAGGAAATCCTCGACGGGCTGCTGGACGGGACCGTACAGATACTGGTTGGTACCCATGCGGTTATTGAAGATACGGTACAGTTTGCCCGTTTAGGAATGGTGGTGGTTGATGAACAGCACCGTTTCGGAGTTGCTCAGCGTGCCAAGCTATGGAGCAAAAGCCAGAATCCGCCACATGTGCTGGTAATGACGGCTACCCCCATTCCTCGCACATTGGCTATGACGCTCTATGGCGATTTGGATGTGAGTGTTATCGACGAACTGCCTCCAGGACGCAAGCCTGTTGTAACCCAACACGTCTTCGACCGTTCTTTGCCTTCGTTATACGACAGTATCCGCAACCAAATTCGGCAAGGGCGTCAGGTATATATCGTATTCCCCCTGATTGAAGAAAGCGAGAAGATAGACCTGAAAAATCTTGAAGAGGGTTACGAAGTACTAAAGCAGGTGTTCCCTGAATTCAGCCTCAGCAAAGTTCACGGCAAGATGAAACCTGCCGACAAGGAAGCAGAAATGCAGAAGTTCGTTAGTGGCGAGACACAAATACTCGTTGCGACAACAGTTATCGAGGTGGGCGTAAACGTACCCAATGCTTCCGTTATGGTGATTCTCGAAGCACAGCGCTTCGGACTCTCCCAACTCCATCAGCTGAGGGGACGTGTAGGACGAGGCGCCGACCAGTCGTATTGCATTCTCGTGACAGGATACAAACTGGCAGAAGACACCAAAAAGCGTATTGACATCATGTGCGAGACCAATGACGGTTTCCGCATCGCAGAAGCCGACTTGAAACTGCGTGGCCCTGGCGACTTGGAGGGAACGCAACAAAGTGGTATGGCTTTCGATTTGAAAATTGCTGATATTGCACGCGACGGACAGTTGGTTCAGATGGCACGCGACGAGGCACAACTGATCATCGATGATGACCCAACATGTGAGAATCCCAGATACTACACATTATGGAAAACATTACGTGAATTACGTAAAACCAACATCAATTGGGGCGTCATTTCATAAGGAAAAAGTGTTAAAACACACATAAAGAGTGTTAACTGTATACTTTTTCAAATAATATTTATTACCTTTGCAGCGTTTTATTTCCGTTATCGGACCTATTATTAACGACCAAAGTAATATATGACTAAAAAAATTAAGACGATTGCTCTAGTGGCTCTTTCAACAATCTGCTCTCTCCCGGCAATGGGACAGGACTTATTGGCTAACCAGGCACCCGTCGACAGAAAGATGAAAGTCGTTGATAGCGTAGCCTTACAGCGACTGATAGATTTCGAGAATTTAGAGAACCCCTCAGCTGACCTTTACGAAGATTGGGACAATATGCACGCTCACAGCCGTGTGACAGAATTGCCCGACTCTTTCCGCATATCCCTGAAGAATTTCTGCATGCCAACCACCAACCGGGTGTTGACATCCAATTTCGGTGCCCGTTGGGGACGCCAGCATAAGGGATTGGACATCAAGGTTTACATTGGCGATACGATTCGTGCAGCCTTTGATGGCAAAGTCCGCGTAGTCCGCTACGAAGGACGTGGATATGGAAAATATGTCGTTATCCGCCACGACAATGGGTTGGAGACATATTATGCCCACATGTCCAAGCAATTGGTAGTAGAAGATCAAGAGGTTCGCGCTGGCGATCCTATTGGACTGGGAGGCAACACTGGACGCAGCACGGGTTCGCACCTTCACTTTGAGACCCGCCTATGCGGGGTAGCACTTAATCCTGCCATCTTGTTCGACTTCCGCAATCAGGACGTTGTTGACGACTCGTATATGTTCCGCAAATCCACCTATCAGCGTGAGTCTGCCCTTGCCACCCGCCTGCGTGGCGTCAATGGCGCCAGCTTAGGAGCCGATGACAATGACGACATAGAGTTGGCAATAGCCGCCCCTGAAGCCTCCTACAAGCAGGAGAATCGCTTCCACAAAGTAAAGCGTGGAGAGACACTTTTCTCTATCGCCCGTAAACGTGGAACAACCGTGGATGCCATCATGAAGATGAACCACTTGAAAAAGAGTTCCAAATTGAAACCAGGACAAATCCTGAAGTTCAACTAAAACAATGACGATATAAGAAAACGGAGCTGCACGATGCAACTCCGTTTTTTTATATCATGAAAATATATTGGCTATCGTTTTACCACATAGCCGTTCCGCGTCTTCTGAAACGACTTCATACGAATGGTATGTGTCTGATGGTCGAAGAAACGAGAGGGATCGTAAGCCTTGCCATTAATACGTGTCTCGAAGTGCAGATGCTCCGTCGTAGCACGACCTGTACGACCTGTCAGGGCAATGACATCACCAGCCTTTACCCTATCACCTACCTTCACCAAGTTCTTGGAGTTGTGGCTATAATAGGTCTCTAAGCCATTGCCATGCAATATACGTATCAGATTGCCATAGCCTGAATACTTGGCAGAAAAGACCACTTCACCGTCAAATGCTGCATGAATCTCATCGTCAGGCTTGGTCTTCAAATCTACTCCAGTGTGGCCTCGGCCTCCACGACGTCCATACGGACTAATGACCTTTGCGCCAGGCAAGGGATAGCACCACCATTGGTCTGATGATGCCGACTCCTCCAGACTCGGACCTTTCAGCACGCTGACATTCACCTTCCAAGAAGATGTCTTTTCATACAACAAAGTCTGTTTGCGTAAGCGATGGCTTTCCAAACTGAAGATAATCTCAGGATTGATACGACTACCATTCACCATCACGGCAAAATCACAATAGGTACGTCCTTTGTTGCTACCCACAATAGCAATGGTCTGACCCGCCTTCACACGATCACCCGACTTAACCAGATTCTCGGCATTGTTGCCATAGACTGTTTCCAGTCCGTTCGCATGACGAATCACAATCACATTACCAAAGGGAGGATTATTTCTCGACAGGCGAACCGTACCAGAGAACATAGCCTTCACGGCGTCCCCCTTCTTTGTCTCTATCTCCACATTATAGTCCTTCCCCATGATAGCCTTACCTACGGGCAAGGGGAACGAATAGTCCTTGTCACGCATAGCACCGAAGTCCACTGTAAAGGCTTCGTATTGTTCGAAGAGCGTAGGGTCTTCAATGCTAATCTGCTGTTGTTCCAACGCTGTAAACTTTGTCTGGGCACAAGACGACAGAGCCAGTACCAACGTAACAAAAAGAGAAATATGGCGAGATTTCATCATAATATGCTATTTTAATAAGATTCCTGTAAAAATACGCCCTGACTGGATACCTAACCTGCGGGCTGAGAAATAATGGTCGTACTGCTGATAGGTGCAAATACCAGTCATCTGGATATGGTCGGCAGGGACACCTGCTTCCATCAGTTGCAGGCGATTGCACATAGGCAAATCAATGTGCCACTTGGCATCACGACGACTGATGGGCACCATATCAAAGCCTGCTGAGACGAACTGGTCATAGACCTCATCGCCTACCTCAAAACTGTCGAGAGAGATTCCTGGACCGACAACTGTCTGCAAGTCAGCAGACTGTGTGCCGTAAGCATCGTGCATAGCCTCAACAGCTTTTTTCACGATACGCAGTACGGTTCCCCGCCACCCTGCATGGACGGCACCAACTGCACGATGTACAGGGTCGTAAAGCAGTACAGGAATGCAATCGGCAGTAGAGACGCCAATACACAACTGCGATACATTTGTCATCACAGCATCCACCCCTTCCAATGTTTCCTGTTGAGGTCCATCAATGCGTCGTACCACACAGTCATGAACTTGATGAGGCATCACCAGATGGTTGCAGTCAATATCCAGCAAACGGCAAAGCGCAACCTTGTTGGCAGCAACATGCACCACATCGTCGCCACAGTAGCTATTGATGTTAAATGCAGCATAGTTCCCTGTGCTGCATCCTCCCTGGCGTGTCGTACTGAAAGCCGTCACGCCTGCACCCATATTATAATATGTGAGATGTGGACTAATCATCCTCTGTGTATTCAAAGTCCTCGTAGTCCTCGATATCCTCTATCTCATCATCAGCGATGTACTCAATATCTTCGTCCTCACCCTCTTCAGCCAATTCCTCAGCAAAACGAGTCATGTCCTTGTCACGGTGAACAAGCGTATCTTCGGCCATTACAGCTGCCAACTTATTACTCTCTGAATTCAGTTCGCGCCACAGCACATCTTTCAGTTCGTCCAATCCTTTGTCGGCAACAGCTGATATAAACACGCAAGGCAAATCGTCAGGTAATGTCTCACGCAACATCTCTATCAACTCATCGTCCAGCAAGTCGCACTTCGTAATTGCCAGCACACGGTGCTTGTCAAGCATATCAGGATTAAACTGGCGCAACTCATTCAGCAGGATATCGTATTCTCTTTTGATATCATCCGTATCACCAGGTACCATGAAGAGCAGCAACGAATTGCGCTCAATATGACGCAGGAAACGGAGTCCAAGACCCTTACCCTCAGAGGCTCCTTCTATAATACCTGGAATGTCTGCCATCACAAACGACTTATTGTCACGATAGCCCACAATGCCCAGCGAAGGCTCCATCGTAGTAAAGGGATAGTTGGCAATCTTAGGGCGGGCATTCGAGAGCGATGATAATAGCGTTGACTTACCCGCATTGGGGAAACCTACCAGACCGACATCAGCCAATAATTTCAACTCCAGGATAATCGTCATCTCCTGCATCGGCTCACCAGGCTGTGCATAGCGAGGAGCCTGATTGGTTGCGGAGCGGAACTGGAAATTACCCAATCCGCCACGACCACCCTTCAGCAATACAATCTCCTGTCCGTCGTAAGTCACGTCGCAGACATACTTACCCGTTTCTGCATCGTAAACTACAGTACCGCAAGGCACGTCAATATACACATCCTTACCATCAGTACCATGACACTTGTCCTTACCACCATTGCCTCCATGCTCCGCAAAGATATGACGTTCATATTTCAGATGCAAAAGCGTCCAATAGTTATGGTTACCACGCAGGATAATGCTACCACCCTTCCCGCCATCACCACCGTCGGGGCCACCGTTAGGGTTGTACTTCACATGACGAAGATGCATAGACCCTCGTCCGCCCTTACCAGAACGACAGTATATCTTGACGTAATCTACGAAGTTACTTTCCATTTACAAATTGTCGATTACCTTCTTGATGTCAGCAAAAATGCGTTCCAGCGTACCATGTCCATTGATATGGTAGTGCAGTCCTTCCTTCTTATACCACTCAATGAGAGGCTGCGTCTGTGAGTGATAGACAACTAGACGCTTCTTGATAGTCTCTTCGTTGTCATCAGCACGTCCGCTTTCCTTTCCACGTTTGATGAGTCTGTCCATCAACTCGTCCTCAGGCACGTCCAACTCTATCATAGCAGCCACCTTGTCACCACGCTCACTAAGCATCTTCTTCAATGCCTCAGCCTGTGGAATAGTGCGGGGGAAGCCGTCAAAGATAACCCCCTTGTGTCCACGTCCGTACTCGTCATAGACCTTAGCAAGAATGCTAATCATCAAGTCGTCGGGAATCAAGTTTCCTTTATCGATGAAACTTTGGGCTGTCTTGCCCAGTTCTGTACCTTTTTTGATTTCATTACGCAGCACATCGCCTGTGGAGATATGTCCCAGACCATAGTACTCAATCATTAAGTCACTCTGTGTACCCTTGCCTGAACCAGGGGCACCAAAAATTACAATGTTCTTCATCCTGATCTTTTCTTTTATAATGTCTTGTTTGATTTGTGTTTCCTTACCTTTATACCACAAGTCTGTCATGAGGTCGCTTTTACGCTCCTCAATATCACTGGGCAAGTGAGGCAGTTTGATTTGTCGCATAGTTTTTCTTCGTTCGTTATTTCGAAACTTCGATTATCCGAAGCCCCTATACTTTATTCTTCTACCAACGTATAGATCTCTTTCAGCCAACGTCCCTGCTGGTCGTAGTCCAGCCCGTAACCCAAGATGAAATCATTGGGAATAGAGAAGGCAGCATACTCAATGTCAAGCGGTTCTTCCAGCTTGTCGGGCTTCACGAATAATGTACATATATGGACAGAAGCGGGATTGCGTGTACCCAACGACTCTACCATTTGCTTCATGGTACGACCCGTGTCAACGATATCTTCCACAATGACAACATCACGACCTGCCAGATCCTCGTTAATACCCAAGACCTCGTGAACCTTACCTGTTGAGGTAATGCCTTGATACGAGGCCAGTTTCACAAACGAAATTTCACAGGGAGTCGTCATCTCGCGCATCAAGTCAGCAGCAAAGATGAACGAGCCGTTCAGGACACCCAACAGCAAGGGGTTCCTACCTTCCAAATCGTGGCTGATTTTTTGCGCCAGTTCTTTCACACGCTGTTTAATCTCACTCTCAGTAATAGACGTTTCAAACGTCTTATCCTTTATTTTTACTATACTCATGAGTGCTAAAAATTAAATTTGGCACAAAATTACTAAATTTTCGGCAAAGAATAGATACAAATTAGCATATTTTTCGTATTTTTGCACACATCATGAAGATATTTACAAATAATCAGATACACGAATTAGATAAATACACCATCGAACATGAGCCCATTTCGAGCCTTGATTTGATGGAACGAGCAGCTAAAGTGCTGACTCATGCCATCATGGGAGTATGGTCTTCGGGCACCCCTGTTGTGGTATTTGCCGGACCTGGAAATAACGGAGGGGACGCATTAGCCGTAGCCCGTATGTTAGCCGAACAGGGCTATCAGGTTTCTGCGTATCTTTTTAATATCAGCGGGCATCTTTCGCCCGACTGTGCTACCAACAAGAAGCGGCTGAAGGAATGCAAGCGTATAAAGGAGTTTATTGAGGTGACTCAGGAATTTGATCCGCCGGTGCTGGAAAAGGAGATGCTTGTTATTGACGGCCTTTTTGGTTCCGGTGTTAACAAGCCCCTTGCCGGAGGTTTTGCCTCGTTGGTGAAATACATCAACGCATCACCCTCTCAGATTGCCAGTATTGACGTCCCGTCAGGTCTCATGACAGAAGACAATACCTATAATGTACGGGCAAACATTATTCGTGCCACCAGAACCTTCACCCTGCAACAACCCAAGTTGTCTTTTCTCTTTGCAGAGAATCAGTATTTCGTCGGACAGCTGCATGTTCTTGACATCCGACTGAGTCAGGAAGGCATTAACAAGACAGAGTCGCAATATACGATTACTGAAGAAGAGGACATTCGCTCACGTCTCCTAGAACGTAATCCTTTTGCGCATAAGGGTCAAATGGGCAATGCACTCCTAATTGCCGGTAGTTACTGTATGGCCGGTGCAGCCGTCCTGGCCTCTAAAGCCTGTCTGCGTGCCGGAGCCGGCAAGGTTACCGTCAATTCCCCTAAACGCAACATTCCTATCCTACAGGCTGCGGTGCCTGAAGCTATCGTACAAATGGGATCAGAGGAGACTATCTTTGCAGAAGCCGTTGACACGGAAGACTTCCAGGCATTAGGCATTGGACCTGGACTTGGACAAAGCGAGCAAACGGCCATTGCCCTTATTTCCCAGTTGAGGAGATCCCTGTGTCCTATTGTCATAGATGCTGATGCACTCAACATCCTGGGCAACCATCGTGCCTGGATGCAGCAACTACCCAAGGGAGTCATCCTGACCCCACACCCCAAGGAGCTTGACCGTATGGAAGGACATTCTGCCGACAGCTATGAGCGGCTAACCAAAGCACGCAACCTGGCAGAGCGCATACAGGGATATGTCATTGTGAAAGGACATTATACGGCCATCTGCATGCCTGACGGACATATTCTCTTCAACCCAACGGGAAATGCAGGTATGGCAACTGCAGGAAGTGGTGATGTGCTTACTGGTATCATCACAGGGCTTTTAGCCCGTGGCTATAAACCACAAGACGCCTGTATTGTCGGAGTATATCTGCACGGCTTGGCAGGTGATTTAGCTGCTAACGATTTGGGAGAAGAGAGCCTCACAGCGGGTGATATCATCCAGTATCTTCCTAAGGCTTTCAAGCAATTAAGCGACTAACAGCATTCCATAAAGAAACAAAAAAACAGGCCCCTATCGCAGGAGCCTGTTATTTTTTGACCGAAGTTGGATTATCCCAGCTTACCATCAGAACCCAGCACATTCACAATCTTGTGGATGTACATCTTCTTCATGTTCTCACGAGCGGGCTTCAGATACTGGCGAGGATCGAAGTCTCCAGGATGCTCAGCGAGGTGCTGACGAATAGCAGCCGTCATAGCCAGACGAGAGTCTGAATCGATGTTGATCTTGCAGACAGCGCTCTTAGCAGCCTCACGCAGCTGCTCCTCGGGGATACCGATAGCGGCCTCGAGGTGACCACCGAACTTGTTGATAGTGTTTACTTCGTCCATAGGAACAGAAGAAGAGCCATGGAGCACGATGGGGAATCCAGGAAGCTTCTTCTCAATCTCGTGAAGGATGTCGAATGCCAAGGGAGGTGGAACCAGCACGCCGTTCACCAGTGTGCACTGCTCTGGAGTGAACTTGTGGGCACCGTGAGAAGTACCGATAGAGATAGCCAGAGAATCGCAACCTGTACGGGTAGAGAAGTCGATAACCTCCTCGGGCTTGGTGTAGTGAGACTCTGCAGAAGAAACCTCATCCTCAACACCAGCGAGCACGCCGAGCTCAGCCTCAACAGTTACGTCGAACTGATGAGCGTAGTCAACAACCTTCTTAGCCAAAGCGATGTTCTCCTCATAAGGCAGTGAAGAACCGTCGATCATAACGCTTGAGAATCCCATGTCGATACAGTCCTTACAGAGCTCGAAGCTGTCACCGTGGTCGAGGTGCAGTACGATTTCGGGATTGGGGCAACCCAACTCCTTAGCATAAGCAACGGCACCCTCTGCCATGTAACGCAGGATAGTAGCGTTGGCATAGTTACGAGCACCCTTAGAAACCTGCATAATAACAGGAGACTTAGTCTCAACAGCAGCCATCACGATAGCCTGCATCTGCTCCATAGTGTTGAAGTTGAAAGCGGGGATAGCATAGCCACCAGTCACAGCCTTCTTGAACATCTCGCGGGTATTAACAAGACCCAGATCTTTGTAATTTACCATAATTGTTACTTTTTATTTGTTAGTTGAAAATCTATTTGACTGCAAAGATAACTATTTCTTTTTAAAAAGCGAAAATAATCAAGCACGGATTACGCAGTTTTTACGGATTTTAAACTTTTCCGCAACACTGTGTAACCCGTGCCATAGAAAATGCAAACTAAATGTTGCAATTATTACTTCTCTGTTGGTTCAATCATTTTCCAGATGCAAGCAGCCAAAGCACCACCTACAAACGGACCTACGATGAAAATCCAAAGGTTAACAAGAGCCGAACCTCCCTGGAAAATGGCAGGAGCGAGTGAACGTGCCGGGTTTACCGAGGTTCCTGTATAACGAATACATACCAAATGAACAAGGACGAGGCTCAGACCGATTGCCAGACCTGCAAAGTTGTTGGTAGCACCATTTGTCTTTGCCGTAGCACCCAGGACAACGAGTACGAATACGCATGTAAAGATAATCTCAGCCAGCAGACCGCCCAGCACCGAAACATTAACCTGCAAATCATTAGCACCAGTACCCTCTAATCCAGGAACATTGCTTGTCAGGACAAAAAGCAGAGCACTACCGATGAAAGCACCGATGCACTGGAACAGCATATACATCATACCCTCCTTGGCATCCATGCGTCCTGCAACGATACAGCCCAGTGTGATAGCTGGATTGATGTGGCAACCAGAAATGCCTCCAATGGTATAAGCCATTGCTACCACTGCCAAGCCAAAGGCAAAAGCTGTTCCAACCACAGCGGGAATGTTGTTAATAGGATCACAACCCAGGCTAACGGCAACGCCACAGCCCATCAGTACGAGCACCATCGTGCCCACCATTTCTGCTAAATACTTTTTCATAACGCTTTATTGTTTAATTGATTGAATTAAGTTACGTAATACGAACGCAAAATTATACAATTTATTTCAAATAGCCAAGCAAAATCGATATAATGATGCAAAGATAGTATTTTTTTTGGTATTTCCCACGCTTATTCGTAACTTTGCACACATGACAACAGAAAATCCATATATCAAGCAATATCCAGACATGATGGCGGGCAAGACCGTCCTGTATTGTCACGGCTTTGCAAGCAGTGGCCAGTCTGGTACAGTAGCCCGTCTTCGCCAGGTGATGCCCAACGCCAAGGTGATAGCCCCCGACCTGCCCGTCCATCCCCAGGAGGCCATCGACTTGCTGCATCATGTCTGCCAACAAGAACAGCCCGACCTGATTATCGGCACTTCCATGGGCGGCATGTATGCCGAACAACTGTATGGTTTCGACCGCATCTGTGTCAATCCAGCCATGGAGATGGGCGAGACGATGAAGGCTCACGGCATGACCGGCACGCAGCAGTTTCAGAATCCCCGTCTTGACGGCGTGCAGGAGTTTTATGTTGACAAGAACCTGGTCAAAGAATACAAGGAACAGTCGGAACACCGCTTCGAGGGCACTACCGACCAGGAGCGCAAGCGCGTCTATGGACTTTTCGGCGACGAGGACACGACGGTCAACACGTTCGACATGTTTCACGAGGTCTATCCCCATGCGCTCCACTTTCATGGTGAGCACCGCATGAACGACCGCTCGTTCATGCACAGTGTGGTTCCGGTCATCCGATGGATTGACGACCAGCAGGAGCATCGTGAGCGCCCTATAATATATATAGGTGTAGAGACGCTGGCCGATGCCTGGCAGAAACCAGCCAGTTCGATGCAGAAGGCCATCCGCCTGCTCATTGAGCACTACCAAGTGTATTTCGTGGCACCCTGTTCGCAGTACGACGAGACGACGGCGTGGCTCACAGAATACATCAACGTACCGGCCTGGCGCCACACCATCTTTACCCATCGGCGCGACCTGCTGTATGGCGACTACCTCATCAGCCTCGCCAAGGAAGGCGACACGATGGCCACCCTGCTTGAATACGGCTCCGACACCTTCAAGACCTGGGAAGACATCATCGAGTACTTTTCCCGCCTCGGCGGACAATGAAGATAAGAGGTGAGGGGTAAGAGGTAAGAGGTAAGAGACGAAACTTAAACTAATATTTGATGATATGATGAGAAAACTTTTATTCACTGTTATAGTCGTCTTGTCTGCCTGCCCCATACAGGCTGCCAAGACCGATGTTGGCCAACTGACGCTGGACGAGAAGATTGGGCAGATGATGCAACTCGTCACCGACATCTTCGGCACCAACGACGCACAGGGCGTGTTCCACATTGACCAAGCCAAGGCCGACACGCTGTTCAGCAAATACAAGATAGGCTCCATCCTGAATGCGCCCAACACCTGCGCACCCACCGCCCAGCAGTGGGAGGAGATTATGGGCGACATCCAGCGACTGTCCATGAAGCATATTGGCATTCCCTGCATCTTCGGACTGGACCAGAACCACGGCTCCACCTACACCCAGGGTGGCACGCTGTTTCCTCAGAACATCAACGTCGGGGCTACGTTCAACCGCGACATAGCCTTCCGCAGCGCCGAGGCCACGGCTTACGAGACGCGCGCCGTCAGCGTGCCCTGGACGTTCAGCCCCACCCTCGACCTGGGACGCGACGCCCGCTGGCCCCGCATCTGGGAGAACTTTGGCGAGGACTGCTACGTGAATGCGGAGATGGGACGCATGGAGACCCTGGGATTTCAGGGCAACGACCCGAAGCACATCGACCAACACCACATTGCCGTGACGTTGAAGCACTACCTCGGCTACGGCGTACCCTGGTCGGGCAAGGACCGCACGCCGGCCTACATCTCGCCCTCCGACCTGCGCGAGAAGCATTTCGCTCCTTTCCTTGCAGCCATCCGCGAGGGTGCCGCCTCGGTCATGGTCAACTCGGCGTCGGTCAACGGCATGCCCGTTCATGCCAACCACGAGCTGCTGACCGTATGGCTGAAGGAGCAGACGGGATGGGACGGCGTGGTCGTCACCGACTGGTCGGACATCAACAACCTCTACACCCGTGAACGCGTGGCCAAGGACTTGAAGGAAGCACTCTGCATGGCCATCAATGCGGGCATCGACATGATTATGGAGCCCTACAGCGTGGAGCCCTGCCGACTGCTGAAGGAACTGGTGGAAGAGGGCAAGATTCCCATGAGCCGCATCGACGACGCCGTCAGCCGCATACTCCGCATGAAGCAGCGGCTGGGACTGTACCAGCACCCCACCCAACGGCTGAAGGACTATCCTAAGTTCGGCGGCAAGGAGTTTGCCCAACTGGCCCTCGAAGCCGCCGCCGAAAGCATAATACTGCTAAAGAACGAAGGTAACATCCTACCCCTGGCTAAAGGTAAGAAAATCCTGGTCACCGGCCCCAACGCCAACCAGATGCGCTGTCTGAACGGCGGCTGGAGCTACACGTGGCAGGGCCACCGCACCGACGAGTTTGCCCAGCAGTACAACACCATCTACGAGGCACTGTGCAACGAGTACGGACAGCAGAACGTGGTGCTATGCCAAGGGGTCACCTACAACGAGCAGGGCAAGTACTGGGAGGAGAACACGCCCGACATCGAGGCTGCCGTACGCGCCGCTAAGGACGTGGACGTCATCGTGGCCTGCATCGGCGAGAACTCGTACACCGAGACGCCGGGCAACCTGACCGACCTGACGCTGAGCCTGAACCAGCGCAACCTGGTGAAGGCACTCAGCAAGACGGGCAAGCCCATCATCCTCGTCCTGAACGAGGGCCGGCCACGCATCATCAGCGACATCGTGCCCCTGTGCCACGCCGTCGTCGATATCCTGCTGCCCGGCAACTACGGCGGCGACGCACTGGCACAGCTGCTCAGCGGCAAGCGCAACTTCTCGGGACGGCTGCCCTACACCTACCCCAGCGAAATCAACTCGCTGGTCAACTACGACTTCAAGAAGAGCGAGGAGGTGGAGACCATGGACGGCGCCTACGACTACAACGCACGCATCACCCAGCAGTGGGGATTCGGCACAGGACTCAGCTACACCACCTTCGAGTATGCCAACCTGCGCGTCAACAAGACCCACTTCACCAAGGACGATGTGCTGAAGGTCAGCGTTGACGTTACCAACAAGGGTAAGATGGCCGGCAAGGAGAGCGTACTGCTCTACAGCAGCGACCTCGTGGCAAGCATGACACCCGACGGTCGCCGCCTGCGACAGTTCGACAAGATAGCCCTGCAGCCTGGCGAGACGCGCACCGTCACCCTGCAACTGCCCGCCTCCGACCTGGCCTTCGTAGGCTACGACGGACGCTGGCGACTGGAGCAAGGCGACTTCCGGCTGACCGTCGGCAAGCTGTCCACGCAAGTCACGTGCGACCAGACCGACGTCTGGGAATAAACACGGAAGCCGTCTGGTAAACAAAAAAGAGAGAGAGCATCCACGTTTGCCCAATCTCTTAATCGGGTGCACTCAGTCACTCAATCGGGTGCACTCAGTCACTCAATCGGGTGCACTCAGTTGCTCAATCGGGTGCACTCAGTTGCTCAATCGGGTGCACTCAGTTGCTCAATCGGGTGCACTCAGTTGCTCAATCGGGTGCACTCAGTTGCCCAATCGGGTGCACTCAGTTGCCCAATCGGGTGGAAGCACCCTTGAACTTCCGCCTGCAAATAAACAAATAAATTGCTGAACAAAAAACGTATTAGCTTTTTTATTCTTTTAAACTATCATTTGTAACGTCTAAGAACTGGAGCTCCGCCTCCAGCATCTTCCGGGCAAACGACTCGTCAAGGTTCCTTACGCCTAAGTGCCGGGCAGCATCACCACGCCGTGCTGCTTCTTGCCGTCCATCATGATTTTCAGCGGACGACTGAAGCGGACGTGACGCACAAACTCGGTCTCATGGACGGCGGGCATGCTATCCAGGATGTCCTTCTGCAGTATGCCGTCGCCGGTATAGGTGTTGACGGTGAAGTAACCCACACCGAAGGAGGTGAGGTTCTGGAAGAAGTGGGTGCCCTGCGAGGGATCGACATGATAGTTCTTCAGACCGGCCTCGACAATGACTCGGGCGGCAGAGATGTGGGGCCACTTGACGGGAATGCCCAGCCAGTAGTCGCTGGAACCCCAACGGCCCGGACCTATGAGGATGTAGTTCTTGTCCTCGTCCAGGAAACGGCGGTTGATCTGCTCTATCTGGTCGGCAATGGCGGGATTGTTGGCTGCGGTGAAGTCGTCGCCGGCCTTGACATAGACGACATCGACCACGTCTTCGGAAATGCCGTGACCCAGGGAGTTGTGGGAGCGCAACAGGCACTGCTCGTCGGGAATGGCTGCCAGGTCTTCGTCCAGCACTTGCTTGGAATCGACAATGGGCCGGATCTGCAACAGGTAGAAGTCGCCAGTGACGTTGTTGCCCGACCCGTGCAGGTTGCAGGCAAACTCTATCTCCACGGGACGGCGCATCTCTTCTGAGCCATACTTCTGGGCGAGTTGCAGGATTTCGGGCAGGGGGTAGATGCCGTGCTGCAAGACTCCGGAGAAGGAGATGACCTTGCGTCCGCCTTCGTAGATGCCGTCGCGGATAATCTGGTCGTTGGGGTCGTAGGTGGAGGCAATGCCATTGAGAGACTGGTCCTTGTCGGCCTCCTTGACACGGAGATTGAGGATGTTGAAACCGTCGTCCACCTTGAAATCGTCGCCGACATGCGACATGTCGAGGGCATAGAAGCGGGTCTGCGTCTCCTTGAGGGCGGTATCCATCTCGGAGGTCTGCAACACCTGATTGGGATGATAGGGCGAGACACGCAGCGTCTGACCTCCATCGACAATATACTTGCCCAAGCCTAAGGCCAGCGATGCAATGCCTTCCTCGGCCAATTCGTCGCCAATGGGATAGTAGTTGAGCGAACGAAGTACGCCAGAGAACGTGGGATAGAAGCGGGTGCCATACTGCTGGCCCACCACTTCCTGCAGGATGACGGCCATCTTCTCCTGGTCTATCACATTCGACGTGGCGGTCATATAGGCCTTGGAGTCCTTGTAATAGACGGAGGCATAGACGCCCTTAATGGCACAGGCCAGCATACGGAGCATCTCATACTTGTCGTCCAGATAGGGTATCATATAAGTGCTGTAGATGCCTGCAAAGGGCTGGTAGTGGCTGTCCTCGAGCAGGGAACTGGAGCGCACGGCAATGGGCGACTTGATGGCATCGAAGAAGGTGAAGAAGTCGGCTATCAGCGCGTCGGGCAACTGGGCTCGCATGAAGTGGTGCAGAATGTCCTCGTCGGAGGCGTCGCTGAGGGCTATGGTCCACAGGTTGTTCTTGTCCATGAACTCGTCGAAGAAGTCGGTACAGAGCACCACGGTCTTGGGAATCTGTACGGTAGCATTCGCAAAGTGGTTGAGCTCAGGATGACGCTTGATGATGTTGTCAAGGAAGGCAAGGCCGCGCCCTTTGCCACCCAGCGAGCCGTCGCCAATGCGGGCAAAGTGGGCATAGCGGTCGAACTTGAGGCGGTCGAACACGGCAACGACACCAATGTTCTTCATGCGGCGATACTGCACAATGGCGTCGAAGATAATCTGGCGGTGGGCATCGACATCCTGCAACTTATGCCACGTAACGGTTTTCAGGAACTGGGACACGGGGAAGATGGCACGGGCACAGAGCCAGCGGCTCATGTGGTTGCGGCTGATGTGATAGAGCATCGAGTCGCGTGGAATCTTGAAGATGTTGTCCTGCAACTCCTTCAGCGTGGAAACACGGGCTACCTCTTCCTTGGTCGTGGGATCGCGGAAGACAAAGTCGCCAAAGCCCATGTGCTCCTCTATCAACTGGCGCAGATCGACATTCATCTTCTTCGAGTTCTTATCGACAAAATGGAAACGCTCAGCCTCGGCCTTCTCCTTGTTGACAATCTCAGAACTCTGCAGAATGAGGGGCACATACTCGTCGCGACGACGAATCTCGCGCAACAGCTTCAGACCGGCCTCTGGGTCGCCCTCCTCGACATGTGCCAGGCGACCGTTGACGCCCAGCATCGGGAAACGGGTGTCTGAGATGACGCCCAGCACATTGTCGGAATACATCTCATACCAATGGATGGCTTCCTCGTAGGTGGTGGCCAGCACCACCTTGGGGCGACCACGCTTACGCTGGGCAGCAGCATGGGGGTTCAAGGCCTCGGTAGAGAAATTCTTGGACTGCTGCAGTATATAATTATAAAGGTTAGGGAGCACGGAGGAATAAAAACGGATGTTATCCTCTACCAACAGTATCATCTGTACCCCAGCCTCCTTGATGTCGTGCTCGATGTTCATCTGGTCCTCTATCAGCTTGATAATGGAGAGTATCAGGTTGGTGTTGCCCAACCAACAGAACACGAAGTCGAAGATGGTCATGTCCTCATGCTCTATACGCTTGGAGATGCCGTGAGAGAAGGGAGTAAGTACCACACAGGGAATGTGGGGTGCCATGTGCTTGACATCGCGGGCTACGGCAAAGGCATCGTTGTCAGCATTACCGGGCATGCAGATGACCAGGTCGATATCGGTGGTCTTCAGCACGTTGCTGGCTTCCTCGGTGGTGCTGACCTGCGTGAACGTGGGCGGATAACGCATACCCAACTCCATATACTCGTCGAAAATCTTCTCATCGACACGACCATCGTCCTCCAACATGAAGGCATCGTAGGGATTGGCTACTATCAACACATTGAATATTCGACGTGTCATCAGATTGACAAACGACACATCCTTCAGAAAGAAATTGTTGAACTCTTGGGGGATATTTGCGCTCATAAAACAACGTATTATTGTCGCAAAGGTACAAATTTTTTCGATAATTCATGTCAAAATGTAAGGTTATTGAATTTTTTTTGTAACTTTGTCGCATCAAATACAGGATACGGTGAGGCATACGGGTTTAACAAAATGTAACCTTTCCGATAAAATAATTGCGGAAATCCTTTGCCGTTTGAAAGAAATAACCTAATTTTGTGATGTCTTAATGACACAATGACATTTTAGAACTATAAATTGCAATACTATGAACGTTGAAAAAATTATGCAGGGCCTGCAACAGAAGCACGCAGGCGAGGCAGAATTCCTGCAAGCTGTCAAGGAAGTGTTAGTTTCAATTGAGGATGTTTATAACCAGCATCCGGAGTTTGAAAAGGCTAAAATCATTGAGCGACTGGTGGAGCCTGAACGAA
Source organism: uncultured Prevotellaceae bacterium (assembly GCA_902770635.1). Classification (GTDB taxonomy): domain Bacteria; phylum Bacteroidota; class Bacteroidia; order Bacteroidales; family Bacteroidaceae; genus Prevotella. The sequence goes on from CACXTX010000032.1 coordinate 22,685, forward strand.
TCACCACTTTCCGCGTTCCCTGGGTGGACGACAAGGGGGAGGTACAGGTAAACATCGGTTACCGCGTACAGTTTAACTCAGCCATTGGTCCCTACAAGGGCGGACTGCGCTTCCACCCGTCTGTGAACCTCAGCATCCTGAAGTTCCTCGGATTTGAACAAACTTTCAAGAATGCACTGACCACACTGCCTATGGGTGGTGGTAAAGGTGGTTCCGACTTTGCACCACGTGGAAAGAGCGATGCCGAAATCATGCGTTTCTGTCAGTCGTTCATGACTGAACTCTATAAGATTATCGGTCCGGACATGGACGTTCCGGCTGGTGACATTGGTGTTGGTGGACGAGAAATCGGCTATCTGTTTGGACAGTACAAGAGACTGACAAGCCAGTTCCACGGCGCAACACTGACGGGTAAAGGACTGGAATGGGGTGGCTCCATCCTGCGTCCAGAGGCTACTGGTTACGGCGCTCTCTACTTCGTACACCACATGATGGAGACTCACGGATTGGACATCAAGGGTAAGACGGTTGCACTGTCGGGATTCGGCAATGTGGCTTGGGGTGCTGCCAAGAAAGCTACCGAACTGGGAGCGAAGGTTATCACCATCAGCGGACCTGACGGCTACATCTACGACCCGGAGGGACTGGACGACGAGAAGATTGAATACATGCTGGAACTGCGTGCCAGTGGCAACGACATCTGTCAGCCATACGAGGAGGAATTCCCCGGATCGAAGTTCTTCGCAGGCAAGAAGCCTTGGGAACAGAAAGCTGACATCTATCTGCCATGTGCTACACAGAACGAGCTGAACGGCAATGATGCTGACATGATATTAGCCCAGAAGCCACTGTGCGTAGCTGAGGTCAGCAACATGGGTTGCACGGCTGAAGCTGTTGACAAATTCCTCGCTGCTGGTCAGTTGTTCGCTCCTGGCAAGGCTGTCAATGCAGGCGGCGTGGCTACCAGTGGTCTGGAAATGACTCAGAACTCAATGCGCATGTCTTGGACTGCTGAGGAGGTTGACCAACGCCTGCATCAGATTATGTCTGGCATACACGAGCAGTGTGTGAAGTACGGCAAGCAGCCTGACGGCTATGTTAATTATGTGAAAGGTGCCAATGTGGCTGGCTTCATGAAAGTTGCAAAAGCCATGCTAGCCCAGGGCATTGTATAACGAATCAGAATGTTATATCGACTAAAAATAGCGCTTCTAGCGACATTCGCCACATTAGGCTTTACCCCGTTGCACGCCCAAAATGTGCAACGAGGTAAAGCTACGTTTTATTCCAAGAAAGCCACTGGCTCACGAACAGCCAATGGTGAACGATTACATCATGACAGTCTGACTTGTGCACACCGCACCTACCCCTTTGGTACCATGCTGAGAGTATATAACCCTGTCAATGGACGAAGTGTGATAGTTAGGGTGACCGATCGCGGTCCTTTTGTTCGCGGACGTATCATTGACTTATCATGGCGGGCGGCGAAAGAGTTGGATATTATCACAGCTGGAGTAGCAATGGTTATAGTCCATAAGCTCGACACATTTGTCGTTCCTTTCCAGGCTACCGACCAAATTGAACTTCCAGAACTGGAACTGGAAACTAACGACGGTGCGCCTGCTCTTGTCCCGTTCTGGAAGGAGATGAAAGAAGCTCAACTAAAAGCTCAGAAAGCAGCAGAGAATGCCAAGAAAGCAGCGGGGAATGCCAAGAAACCTGCGGAGAATGCTAAGAAGCCCTCAGAGAATAGCAAGAAACGCAAGGCTAACGTCTCCGAGTCTGGAGAGAAAACTCCTTGAACTGCGATGTTATTTCCTTATTTCCCTGAGCCACTCCTACACGAATAACGGCTACACCATCTTTTAGCTTCTTGCCAGCCAGCACTGTTGCTGTATAACGTACCCCCGAATTCGGAGCTATACTCTCTATATGAAGGTTAGGTGAGATGTGAATATGCTTGTTGCCTGACACATCGAACACCGTAGGCTGGACATCGTATAAGGTGATAGAAGAGCGGTTCATAATCTCAAAGGTGATACGACATTCCTCACCAGCTTTGATCACTCCGTCATGGTCTGCATCAATAAAGCGGGCATTACGGATTTCGATTAAAGAATTATACTTGATGCTATAACCAGGCTCTGCAGGATGTGTGGTCGGATCATAGGTATGAGGAACAACTGCCGTATATCCTCCCTTACCATCACGAGGTCCTGCACCATCAAAACTGATACGGTCGTCGCCACTGTTGGAGGCATCAAAACCACTATCATCGCTATAACCACTTTGATGACGATATTGCTGGTCATCATAGCCGTACTGTCGCTGGTTGCGTCGTTGTGCACGTTGCTGCTGGTACTCCTCATATCTCTCCTGTTCCTTTTGATCAGCGGCAGCACCAATAGCCGCACCAACAACAGCACCGCCAGCCATACCGACTATAGTACCTATATCATGTCCACGCCACCCACCAGAGATACCTCCAATGGCCGACCCTAAGATAGAACCGAAGGCAGCACCTGTTGCGGCTCCTTCACCTGTATAAGTGCCACAGCTACTCATCAATAGTCCACTAATGATCCATGTCAACATAATTTTCTTCATAACGCAATCTGTTTAATGTTTCACGGTGCAAAGATAAGCAATATCCTTTATACGTCAAGAGGATTTTCCCGAAATTGTAGAAGGGAAATCCCTATCATTTGGCAGACATGATCACTATTATAAAAAAATAAGGCATTGCTTTTGGCAACACCCTACTTTATAAAGCTTTTCAATCGAAATATTACTCAGCCTTGGCTTCCTCAGCAACCTCAGCCTTAGCCTCCTCAGCAACCTCAGCCTTAGGAGCCTCCTCAACGGGAGCCTCAGCAGCCTCGGCCTTAGGAGCAGCAGACTTGCGTGAGCGACGAGTCTTCTTAGTCTCTGCCTTGGGAGTCTTGAGCATATTCTCATCAAAGTCAACAAGCTCGATGAATGCGATGTCAGCAGCGTCGCCCTGACGGCTACCAAGCTTGATGATACGGGTGTAACCACCGGGGCGGTCACCTACCTTCTGGGCTACAGCACCGAAGAGCTCCTTCAGAGCCTCCTTGTTCTGCAGATAGCTGAATACTACACGACGGCTGTTTGTGCTGTCGTCCTTAGAGCGCGTGATGAGCGGCTCAACATATTTCTTAAGTGCCTTTGCCTTGGCGAGAGTCGTAGTGATTCTTTTGTGCATGATCAGTGAGATGGCCATGTTGGCAAGCATAGCACGACGATGATCAGCAGTACGGCTCAAATGATTGAATTTCTTTCCGTGTCTCATTTTTCGTTTTTTCTTTAAGAGGACCTAGGATCGCGCCTTCTTCAGGTCGTTTTACTCCTTGTCCAGTTTATACTTTGAAATATCGGTTCCAAACGACAGATTCAGACTCTCGAGCAAATCATCAAGCTCAGTGAGCGATTTATACTGTACGAGATCACCAAGGGTCTCTACATCAGCAGCCTTCAGACAGTTCAGTGCACGAACAGAGAGGTTCATGTCAACCAACTTAGTCTTCAGCAACTGACGCATGTGCAGTACTTCCTCGTCGAACTCCTGATTGCTCTCAGTATCATTGTTCTCCAACGTGATCTTCTCATCTGAGAAGAGCATGAAATGATAAATCAAGATCTTAGCAGCTTCCTTCAAAGCATCCTTCGGGTGTATGGAACCATCCGTTGTTACTTCCAGCACGAGCTTATCGTAGTCAGTTTTCTGCTCAACACGATAAGGCTCCACGCTATACTTAACGTTGCGGATTGGAGTGTAGATTGAGTCTATAGCTATTACATTGACATCGGTGCAGAACTCGCGATTCTCATCAGCGGGCACATAACCACGTCCTTTGTTAATAGTAAGATCAATCTGCATCGAAGCTTTGGAATCTAAATGACAAATCACCAATTCGGGATTTAACACTTCAAATCCATTCCACTACTTGCTTGAACCTAACTTGCTTCAGGTTCAAGATAATGTTGGTCACGTCTTCTTTTACACCAGGTACTGATGAGAACTCATGCTCAACACCTGCAATGCGAATAGTGTTGATGGCATAGCCCTCGAGCGATGAAAGAAGAATGCGGCGCAGGGCATTACCGATGGTAACGCCAAAGCCAGGCTCCAAAGGACGGAATTCAAACTTGCCGACCTTGTCAGAAGCCTCCAACATTACGACTTTATCAGGTTTTTGAAATGCTAATATCGCCATTAATTTAAATGATTTTAGTTCTTAGAGTACAACTCAACGATTGACTGTCTCATCCCACTCGATCCAGGGATACTTGCTGTGGTTGAAACCAGCAAGAGCAGTTTCGATAACCTCAAGAGACTTAGCCTTTTCACGAACACCTACAATCTGACCAGGCTTAACCTGATAAGAAGGAATGTTGACAACACTGCCATCAACAACAATGTGCTTGTGGCTAACCAACTGACGAGCAGCAGCACGTGTGGGTGCAAGACCCAAACGGAATACTACGTTGTCAAGACGGCTCTCAAGCAACTGGAGCAGCACCTCACCGGTGATACCCTCAGCCTTAGCAGCCTTCTCAAAAAGGTTACGGAACTGGCGCTCGAGCACACCATAGGTGTACTTGGCCTTCTGCTTCTCTGCCAACATGACAGCATACTCCGACTGCTTGCGGCGACGGTTATTGCCATGCTGTCCAGGAGGGAAGTTTCTCCTAGACAAAACTTTGTCCGGGCCGAAGATGGCTTCTCCAAATCGGCGGGCAATTTTTGATTTCGGTCCACAATCTCCACAACCTCAATACCTGCGCCATGGACGGCACGGATAGCTGACTCACGACCGTTACCGGGACCCTTTACATAAGCCTTCACCTTGCGAAGACCCAGGTCAAAAGCAACCTTTGCACAATCCTCTGCAGCCATCTGGGCAGCATAAGGAGTGTTCTTCTTTGAACCACGGAAGCCCATCTTACCGGCAGAAGACCAAGAAATAATCTGGCCCTCGTCGTTAGCGAGTGATACAATAATATTATTAAATGAACTGTGAACGTGCAGCTGACCGATAGCGGTAACCTTTACGTTTCTTTTCTTAGAAGTGACTGTTTTCTTTGCCATAATTCTTAATCCTTAAATTGTTAAACTAAAAATTACTTCGTGGCCTTCTTCTTGTTAGCAACAGTCTTCTTCTTAC